>CAZILN010000033.1:0-14371 GCA_964540005.1 uncultured Bacteroidaceae bacterium
CTTACATCCGAGATACTATTATGTTGATGTATGGCACGAATACTATAATAACTGGCAACTGGCTGATGAGGACGTTGGTTTTATTGAAACAGACAGGCTGTTTGCCAACGAAATGAATTATTTCATCGCTTATGTTGATTACGTGCCTCCTGCTTTTAAGAGTGAAGGAGAAGGCAGACCGGAGAAAAACATGAAAATCATGAAACTTGAGAAACTGGATAAAAGGGAATACCAGGAAAGGTTGGGGAAAATTGAAGAAATGGTCAAAGAGAGAAAGATTGAGTATAAAAATGAGGCCGAACACCAGGACCCGGTCAAAATAAAAAAGAAATAAAATAAGCAGGATAAAAGAGAACTTTTTTCAGGAATCAGCGTATAATCAATCAGTTCAAATGTAACTTTTCATAGATTACAGGTTTTAGGTTTAGACAATAATGTGGTGATTCTCAAAGGACCTCCGGTCATAAAAGGCCGGAGGTTTTTAATTTTGTATATAATTTATAAATTTGCATGCCCTTTTAGAGTTCAGTCCGGATGGCAGGGCCGACCGCCAGGAAATGCTCCGGTGGAGCATTTCAGGAAGGAGCCGGCCTGTGGCGGTTGTCAATTCCTCCATTCAGTGAAAGATAAGTTGATTAAGATGGGGTTAAAAAGTTCTTTAATTTAGTATGTCATTATTTGCCCAGATGGCGGAATTGGTAGACGCGCTAGTTTCAGGGACTAGTGTACGCAAGTACGTGCAGGTTCGAGTCCTGTTCTGGGCACTGAAAATCCCTCAAAGTCAGAGATTGATGATTTTGGGATTTTGCAATTTAATTGACAACAAGCCCAGGTGGCGGGGCCGACCGTGACGAAATGCTCCGGTGGAGCATTTCAGGGAGGAACCGGACTGTGGGGTGAGCCAATTGCGCCACCCATAATTGGATAGAGTGACACTGTTTGGGGATATACGTTCTTTACATTAAAATACCATCAAAATGCCCAGGTGGCGGAATTGGTAGACGCGCTAGGTTGAGGGCCTAGTGACCGCTTTTGGTCGTGCAAGTTCGATTCTTGTCCTGGGCACTACTTCTCTAAGTATTACCGGAAACTTCCTGACGGTAATTGTTTAATCCCTGACAGTAAAAACCCAGTTGTTGGCTTCATCTTCTCTTACATGTATGGGATATGAAAATATCTTGCCGTCTGAACTGGTGAGCGTGACAGAATATTTCCCATAGAATCCCCTGAAGTTTACCCTTCCATCTTTATCTACAGGCATGGAAACCCTGGTGTTCCATGTTTCATTTATAAGCTCATCAAGCATGTTGTATACGGGTTTGGGCCGGTATTCCTCATCAACCAGTCCGCCACCGGGCAGCCAGATATTCCTGTCTGAAAATCCCCACCAGTTAACGGATGTTACAGCCGGATGGCCGAAACACAATCGCACAAACTGTTCAGTAAATTCGGTCTGTGCTTCTGATGTCCAGTTGCCCTCGCGCCAGCCTCCGGTGATCGGTACACCTGAGGATTGAGGATGAAATTCTGTAATGTGAAGAGTCAGTCCAAGGCTGGCATAAAGATCAAAGGTTTCCCATACTTCCTCAGGTGCGAACCAATCCTGCCGGGGTTCATGGGCCTGTATGCCTATATCTGAAAAAGGGGCCTTCCTGGATTGCAATTCCTTCAATAATTCAAAATACCGCAGGCGCACCTTTTCGTCGGCAATGGTCCTGTATTCATTGATCATCAGTGTCGCTTCCGGGTTGGCTTTATGGGCCCATAGCAGGGCATTTTCCACATAATCGGCGATCTCAGGAATGGGATCTTCAACACCCCAGTCATTTTCATCATCGATGTTCCTGATTTTATTGTCCCAAGACTTTACATTAACCGGTTCATTAACTACATCCCACAGTTCAATTCTATCCTTGAAACCACTGACTGTGTTAAGGACACGGGCCTTGAGCAGTTCTTCGGTTTCCTGCAGACTGTATCCCCTTAACCATTGAGGAACTCCAGAGCGGCATGCCCAGACCAGGGGGTGGCCTTTGGTGGTAATATCATTTTCCTGACACCATCCTATTACCGGTTGTGAAGCCTCCCATGCAGGCATTCCCTGGGTCCGTTCATAGCTAGGCCAGTAGAAGGGGAATACGGCCAGGTTAAATATCCTTTTAAACTGTTGCTTAAACAGCTCGGGCTGGTACGTATCAGACTGCCTGATCAAGTCAAAGATGATACAGCCAAACAAAAAGTCATGTGTTTCCTGGGTAATTACAACTGAGGCATTATCGAGGGCGTTTCCTTCTTCTGTGAGAAATTTCAGGCTGGCGTCACCTTTGCGGTATTTTTCAATGTTTTCGTCAGCCTGCTTCATCAGCCTGGATTCCACTTCCTCAGCGGATTGAGCTTTTGCGGGCTTCACGAGGAGAACTGATGTACTGATTATGAGCATTAGGGCAAACAGCCTGAGTGGAGAATGATGGGTAATGTTTTCCATGGTCTTTCAGATTTGTTAGATTGAGTTTTTTCTATTGCATCTATTAAATTATAAAAGTACTTTCTGGAGTTTTTCCAGGAATAATATTTCGGCCATGAATTGCCAGTCGAATGTTCTTGACTGGTTTGCCAGGTGATGATGATGATCCTGATCGAGAATATAATCCTGAGGTTTTATCAATATTCTTGTTTCCCCGTAGATCTCTTCCAGTTCTTTCCTGATTGTATTGAAGTCCTCAGGGAGTTTCCTGAGCTTGTTTAATGCTGCTGATTCCTCCTGTTCGTTCTGTGCAGCATCGTAAGCTCCCAGGGCCAGTAGTGCCTCTGGTGAGAACCCTGCCATTTTGTTTACCTGCTTATAAATTCTAAGGGTATACTGGCCTCGGACCGCATGTGACTGCATGGTCCTGATCTTTAAATCAATACTGTCACAATCCTGCAACATAATTTCTGCCTGCTTGAGCAATGCTGCATGCTTATCGCTCCAGGCACCTTTATTGCTTTTGTCAGGCAGGTCAATTACCGCTTCTGAGGGTGATTCCATTTCCTTTATGTAGTTCCGGTTGTTTTCTTTCAATAATGCATTATCCCAGAAAGCTACCGGTTTTTCCAGCTGATCGATAAATGCATACTCATCAGGTGAAAGTTCAAATGAAAACTCCCTTTGACGGTATGCAGCCTTAATCTCTTCTTTTGTTCTTTTTAAGCCTGTCCAGGTATATTCTGCAAAAGCAATAATCCCGCGTTTATATAATTCGAAATGAGGAGAGTCATCGTCCCAGAGGGTCAGCAGCAATCCATCCAGCTCATTGTCAATGGAGATCTGTGCAAAACTTTCTATGTTGTTCATGTTGCTCTGGTTCCGGGGCATTAAAACCCACCTGGTCTGGCCGGCGGTTGCACCCATGACCTTGAGCCCGTTTTCCTTGAACCATGTCATAGCTTTACTGTTTCCAACTGTCTGAGGAGTGGAATAGTTCCAGCGCATGTAAATACAGTTTTTCGGGAAGCGGTCAAGAAACTCAAGAAGTGTAGGCTCATTTTCTTCCCAGAGTTGAAGCACTTCTTCTTCGGTGAGTTCAGTGTTATATATTGGCCTGTACACATTGGCATATTTCAGGGGCATATCATCCCAGAAAATGGGGATGCGTCCGTGTTCTTCGGCAAACCGGCATACCTTATCCAGCCATATCATTTGCAGATCCAGGGCAGACATCCCGCTGCCCCGTCCGGTAGTATGTACTTCATCACCCCCGACATGTAAATACCTGCCATGGGGTGTTGCATCAATAGCATCAAGGTAAAGATCAAACTGTACATCATAGGTCTCCGGATTGAGGGGATTAAATGCCCAGTCACTCTGCAGGTCATCCCGCAGATCTTTGTAGATGTCATGCTTAAGAATGAAGGAGGCGTGCCCGAGACCCTGGATCAGGGGGCTTATTTCAATATTTCGTTTCATAGCATACTCACCGAGCTTCTTCCATTCATCTATGCTCAGGGCATCCGCCGATCCCACTGCAGGCTGCCGTTCATACTTCAGCTTATCTTCCATTTCAGCAATTATGGCATTCACTTTATACCCTGCCAGTTTATCCATCAGCTTATAATAATATTCAATCTTTTCCCTATGGTGTTTGACATCAATATGTATTGCCCTGTATGAGAGCAAGGGGAAATCCTTAATGTTGCACAAAGGCAGGGGGACAGCCTGTTCCTGGGCATCTTCCATTAGCTGTTCCAGTGTCATGAATGCATACAGCAATCCGGCTTCATCCCTGGCACTGATTCTTATCCGGTCCTTTATAATATTGAGGGTATATCCTTCTGCCTTAATATCCAGGGATTCATCAATGTCGTATAGAATCTGAGCTTCTGATGGATTGTCTGTGGCCTGGATGTTTTTAAGTATTTCACCCCGGACAGGAAGATCAGTTTCACCGAGGGCATGATAATGTATAATATCACGGCTGTTAAGGACACTGCTACCTGTAATCTCAAAGTGCTGAGGCTGGGGGAGGAGTTTAAAATCCCCTGCCGTTTTATTGGATGAGGTACAGGAGAAAAGTAAGAAAATGCATGAAGATAGAATCGCGGCTTGTGCTTTCATGATGTTGAATATTTATTTGGATGCAGGCTATTAATACAGTTTTAAGAATTGTATTGCTTGCAGAACTCCCAGTCCTTCTCGTAATACCTTTTTATCTGCTCCAGGTCCTGTTTATTTTTTTGACTGAGTAATGATTTTCCGGAGATTATAAAACCGGGGATCAGAGAACTGAAAAAAGCAATAATATGCAGCAGATCCCATGGAGCAATTCATGTATTTGGTTAACTGTTCCAGAAAGACCTCCGGATCCTCTTTCAATACATCATGGGTTATAATTAATGATTTATGCCTGCATATTTTTTCAATATACTCAATCTTATTTCTATAGAATAATTGCTGACGTTTCAGGTAACCTGTGTCGGATTCAATATCGATGAATTCTTCAAAATACTCCCGTCCGAATTTCCTGAGGCGGTACCTGTACTTTGATAAGATCCAGTCATCATGTCTCCTGATGAACAGGATTATCCTGGCAGAGGGGAATAGCTTTAATATTTCATCAACAGTTTGTTCCAGGCCTTTGTCTTTCTCAGAAGTGAATAAGTATTTCCCGGTAAGGCCATTAGTACTGAGTTGCTTATACTTATGGAACTGGTGCTTTGGGTAAAATGTAACTTCAGAGAGATTGGGAAAAATTTCTTTTTGAAAGAATGTGGAGGCAACCTTGGGCATGCCCAGATGAAAATATATTTCGAAATCCTGGTTCATAGAGTAAATTCTCAGCCGCCGTATTACCTGAATAGACCTTTGAAGGTATAACTTGTAATGACTTGTCAAAATATTACCTGTAACGACCTGTCATTCGCTTGTCCAGGCCGGCTTGTAAAGTTACTATCTTTTTGCAGCAATACGCCTCCTGATCCTTTTGCGTATTTTTTCATACGACTGGGGAGGCCCGGTAGTGATCTCCTTACCGTCAATAAATATTCCATCAATTATTCCCCATTCATTTATCACATCCCTGTCAAGTGTATCATACTCCTTTAATTCAATTTTGTCTTCAAATTCCTTTATGGCTCTCAGGGTCCTCTCATGGGTAATGTTCATGGCCGGGCACCACCCGTTTCTGAACATTGAAATATCAACTTTTTCCTTTCCTTTTCCGGGCTTTTTCTTTGTTCGTATGAAGCTGGGTTTAATTGCTTTCTCACTGAACGGTTTCCATACTAATCTCATGATCCCTTTTCTATCAACCACTTTATATCCTTGTCGTTTAAACCAGGAGGCCTTCATCCAGACCGGTATACCAAGTCCCCAAGCAACCAGGCCGTTTGCACCAAGTTCTCTGCAGTCCTCTTCTGCAGCTTTCAATAAGGCCTTACCCATACCCTTTTTTCTAAAATCCCCCCTGCCTTCTTTATATCCATGAACCCAGATGCACAGAATGGCGTACAGATTCTCTCCCTCAAATATTGAATGTTCAATTGGCAGATATTGTATCATGCCGCCTGTAACATCATTTTCATCCACTGCAAATTTTACTCTGACTCCCTTATCTTTCATGCGTGCATACCATTGTTGCTTGTGATTGCCGGCTTCCTTCATTTCTTCCGACCAGTCTTCAAGGCAACAGTAATACAGGGATTGGGTCTCCGATGAAATATCTACTATTTTCATAACATGCTCTGTTTAAAAATTATTCCCGGGAGCCGTATATATTAGCACCAGGGGTATTAGTGGTTCAGGTCTCAAGTCCTTTTACCATGATGCTGTTACATTCTGCAGCCTTTAACCTGAATCTTAATATGTTCTGATATTCGTCCGATTCATACCAGTCATTAAAGTCTGCTATGTTGTCAAATATGATCAGGATTGTCCTGGTATAGTCCCAATTCCCTTCCAGTAAAACCGGATCATTGTTCTTAAGTTATTGTAATTCTGTCGCTTTTAGCTCATTTGCCTGGCAGTGTTCATAATTTTATCCGAAGTTCTTTTTTACTTTCTGTTTGAGATATGCCAGTGTCCATCTTTCTTTCCAGCTTCCCCAGAGGTGATGTATTCCCATAGAGATACCATTGTTCTTAATCTGCTCAATATCTTTCCTGTTATGCGGTGATGGGGGGTGATACATTAATCTTTCAGGCAAACAAATATCCGGATAATCATTTGTGTTGTAGATCCTGGTTAATAAACTGGGACCTGTGGCTTCAACAATCTGTGTATAATCTGTTACTGCCGGAGGATCATTTTTCAGGTCGTCAATTACATCTGACCAGAATTTGTGTCCGGGTGCTGAAGCAAAAAAACAGTTACCCAGTTCATCTTTGGGGTCACCATATTTCTTGCTCCGGCTCAGGGGCAGGACAATCTCACAATCCCCAAAATCGAATGGTTTAATCATTTCGTAATCCAGGTCAAGGTAAACGCCTCCGATTTTATACATGAGTAAATACCTGATAACATCAGCCCTCATTATCCCCCTGGAGAATCCGGTGAAAATATCATAAAACTCAGGGTATTCTGTTTTCACAAACTCATCATTATCAGCATCGCTCCATACTTTATATTTCCAGTCAGGGTTCAGGGCCTGAACTGTGTTTGCAAAGCGGTGCCATTTTCGGGGAATATCATTTGTTTTCCAGGTCTGGTGTATCAACTTCGGTATCATAGTTTAATTCAATCTTATTAGTTCTATCATGCGTTAATTAATCCCTTCAGAAAAAACACTGCAATTACCACCTTCCTGATTTAAGGTCTTTCTCAAGACGGTTATTTTGCATGTGTAGTCTGCATAGTTTTCACCGGCAATTGCATTTTCAGAGATCACTGTGCCTGCTAAAACACAAGATGAACCGATTGCTGAAGTCTTTATAAAATTGCATCTTTTCATAATATTACGAGTTGGCTGATTAGCATAACAAGGCTTATTGATTTTTTTTAAAACTGCAATTATGACTGGTCAACCGACAGTAGGTAAAAATAAGATAATTTAGAGAAAAGCAGACTGCCATTAAAAGATGTTTTTACTTACTTTGATAATGCTTAATAAACTCAGGTCAGCATAATGACAAATAACAGGGTTCAAAAGAAAGAACAGGACCTGACTGGATCACAATCTACCGGATTAAAGCTTGCTCCGGTATTGAGCCTGTTTCTCCTGGCCCCCCTGGTTAGGCTCAGCGGGACGTGTCAGGAGCAAAATCCTCCCAGGTGTCCGGAAAACACCTGGTGTATTTATAACGGGTCTTATAAGCCTTGCCCTCGGTTCTGCTTTTATGTCTCTTGCCATTGTGCATAGTGCTATCCCTGCCAGTCTTAATGTAGCCCTGATGATTGGATTGCTGATAATCGCCTGCATATTATTGCGGATCTGGTCAGGAAGATCAGGATGGTCCGGGCGCCATCATTTAGCTGTGGCAGGTGGTTTATTGATAACTTATACCTGGTATGGATTCATACAGGTCCCTTCTGTAGGCAACACCTGCGTATTGATTGATACAGCCGGCAATATCATCTTTGCCAGTGGAGCAGTGCTTATACTTGTTATCGCCTGGAAGCGGACACAGACAGGTAAAGCTTTGCAGACATAATCTGGGTCTGCCTTCAACCAGGTTCCGGATTACTCACCGGGTCTGTTAGAATTCAGAACCTGTTCAATAAGTTTGACGGTCAAATCCAGGCCATTTGAATCCTTGAGCTTTTGTGAAATCTCAGATGCATTTTTCTTATACTGCTCATTCGTCACACATTCTGTAATAGATTCAGAAAGAACATTCCCAGATAGTTTTTTGAAATCACAGGCCCTGGGTCCCAATCCCAATTTGACAATCTGTTTGCGATTCTCAAACTGGTCCGCCATGAACGGAAATGCCAGCTGGGGAATACCTGCTCTGGCTGCTGCTGCCATTGTGCCTGTTCCGCCATGATATGCGATGGCAGCCAGGCGTGGAAATAGCAACTCAAAAGGCACTTCATCAACATATAAAATATTGGGAGTATTATTCTCTGGAAGTTCAGCCCATCCCCTGGAGATTATTAATCTTTGATTGGTGGTTTTTGATACCTCGCTAAACATCCGGCTGTATTTTTCCGGACGGGCAACCGGATTACTGCCAAATCCAATATATCTGCAACCGTATGAACTCCCAGCACAAAGCCAACACCTAATAATAAATCCGAATCTTCAAGTATTCCGGGAAGGGTATCTATCTGGTTCCCGGTCTCCAGTTTCATTTCTTTCGGACCCGGTGAAGCTAAGGCTCCACCTTTTGTCCTGGCATTTTGTTTAAACAGCTCTTTATAATTAGGGCCAAATGCTACAAAGGGACAATCGTATGATCTGATAAGTTCTTCATTCTCAGGTGGTGCACATAAAATTAATTCATGTCCATTATTAATAAGTTCTGTTGCCAGGGCAAGCATTGGCTGAACATCTCCCCTGGTACCGTTTATTACGATTGATATTTTCATAATCTCCTTTTTTACCTCATTTTTGATTTTAATCGTTTGGTTGTCTGATATTATTTGGATCTGGTGTTTTGGTGTTTCTTAAGTGTTTTCTCCAACAGGGATCCAGGAACAAGCCCTGTTTTCTGAGATTGTTCAGATAAAAGGTTCCGAAAGCAACACAGGCAATCACAGCAATTATTGAGGTTTCGAACCCGGACGGGTCACCCGTGAAGATAACAGGGCCGTCAACATTGAGATCAAATACACTTTGAATGCCTTCCATAACCGGGTTCCCGAGGATAATATTCTGAACGAAATTGTAGACAAAATGAAATCCAAATATCCCCCAGAGGCTCCGGGATTTCAGGAATAAGGCAGAAAAGATAAAAGTGACATCAACAAATATTATTATTCCACTGACAATCGAATAATCCGGGAACAGGAGGTGCTTAAATCCGAATATTAAACCGCTTAGTAAAATCGTCCAGTAAGTACCCAGGTATTTTTCAGTAATTCTGAAGAGTATCAGGAAATAGATAAAATCCTGCAGCAATACGAAAAAGACTGTAAAATAGATGCCTTCAAGAATTCTCGGTGATTCATTTACCTTTTCCAATGTTATCCATCCGAATAAACAATTAATCCCGACAACAGCAGCTATCAGCAATAAGCCGATTATTGCTCCCAGGAAGACATGTTTTGCAGTATCCCTGGTAAACATTATCTCCGATGGTTTTCTTCTTTCATACATCCTTACATACAGGGAATAGAGGAATATCAGTCCGAGGATCCTGATTACAAATATGCCGGTAGACAGAATAATATCATTGTTGATTGAAAGTCCTGACAGCAGCAACTCGGTAAGATTTCTGAGCAGGAACAAACCGACGTTCAGCATTACTATACCAAGGATAATTCTTACTGCCGGGAAATTCAAGACTTTCCTGAAAACTTCTTTGATTTTATTCGCCATAAATTACATATTGCTTCTTCATTTTTGCAATAAAACCGTTCTTTCCTGCTATCCAGATATACTTATCAGTTTCAGTTATCCTGTGGATATCAGGAAAATCATTGTTCTTTTCCCAGCTAACTCCCTCATCTGTAGTTCTGTAAATATTCCCGGTTCCGTATGAATAGATAAATCCGACACTATTGTTCACAAATTCAATATCGTGTAAATCTTCAGTAATGTCAGTACTGATTATTTCCCAATCATTTCCGGATTGCATCGGTATTAAAGAAAAAATCAATAACAATAAGGTGATGGTAGTATTCATATTTCAAAACTCTCAGAGGTGTATGAGCTGCTGTCAACTGAAAATTTATGTTTTTAGCTCCAATCGAACAAGGTCATTTATTTCTGACATTCTGGCCCCATACAGGTTCTCCACGTTCAACGAGATTGCCGTCTGAATAATAGGACAGGAACTTGGCAGGCAGACCTTCACCGGTAAACATTACTGGTGCAGTCTGGAGATTATAGTGCAGGTGTGGCATTAATGAATGCCCGCTATTACCGCATAATCCCAAGAACTGTCCGGATACAACCGAATCACCCTTTTTAACAACAATTGATCCCTGTTTGAAATGTGCAAGGGCAGAGAATTCACCATTTTCATGATCAATAATCACCAGGTTGCCTGCACCTTCCGGCATATCACCCACCTTATTATCTTTTATATTGTTTACTACTTCCACAATTATCCCGTTACCCGGAGCAAGTACTTTCTTATTAAAACAATGATAGTCTTCATTGTGTAATCCATTATTATCAAATTTATATCCATCCTTTATTATCAGGAAGTCAATGGCAAATCGCTGATCAACCGCAATCGCGTGATGGTTATAATTTATTGTCCTTCCACCTGATGCCACATGCCATTCTCCCTCAAAGGGTAGTCTTAATGGGGTTTTCGCTTGATAATCAGCATGTTTTGTATATACTTCCTTCTGAAGTGCAATAACTTCAAACCTGTAAATATTATTATTGCGATCAAATCCGAAAAAAGTAACCACAGGCTGCTCTGATTTCGAAAAACGGCTAAAGCGGTGGTATCCGTATACAAGTTCATTTTCAACCATAAAAGCACCGGTTGATTCATTGAGCAGATCAACTTCTTCTCCGAGAAGTACATCCACCTTCTCTCTGAATTCCTTAAGATCACGTAGTGTAAAGCTTTTTTCAAGAATGCAGGCGCTGAGAGAATCAAGCTCATTGGAATAGAACCAGTTGACTAGCCTGTGTGCACGGATGTATATTTCATCCTCGGCCAGATGTTTCTCAGGATCAGGGTCCGAGTGCTGGCATGAACATATGAGCAGCAACAGAATATAAAATGGAATTAATGGCTTATTCATTTTGCTGAAGATCGTTTCTAAGTATAGAACCATTCCTGAGATCTGGCTTCATACGTTTTCAGATGCTCCCTTTCAGTATTTCTGGTTATTTCAAATTTAGGAAATGTTTTTCCATATTCGATCGCCTGGTGTATCCAAGATCCTGCTGATCATTAATTTATTTGATTAGGCTGTCAAAGATTTATTTAATAGACTAACTTTATCTGCCTAACCACGTGGTTTAACACGTATTTTATTTTGAACCAAAGAAAGTGAAACCAAAGCAAATATAAATGGAAAAATTTGCATCCCGCATTTCGATTCTGGGCTGCTGCCTGTTATTCGGTTTGAACAGTATATTAGCTCAAAATCCCTTTGTTCTGGATCAGTTTGCGGCCGATCCCTCAGCCAGGGTTTTTGATGGTAAGGTTTATGTTTATCCTTCACATGACATACCCTGTCAGGAAGGACAGGGGTTTATTGGATTCTGTATGGCTGATTATCATGTTTTTTCCTCGGAGAATCTTGTCGACTGGAAAGACCATGGAGTTATCATCAGCCAGGAAAATGTTCCTTGGGTCAATTCAGCAACATACAGCATGTGGGCTCCCGATTGTATTTACAAAGACGGCAAATATTATTTTTATTTCCCGGCCATCTCCAGGGATACATCCCGACGCAGAAGCCGGGCTAATGGTGTTGCCGTTTCCGATATGCCATACGGTCCTTTTACACCCGAGCCTGAACCCATAGCCGGTATGTATGGTATCGATCCTAACCCGTTTATTGATAAGGGCGGTCAGGCCTATATCTACTGGGGTAGCGGGGAACGACTGCTAATGGCTAAATTGAAGGATAATATGAAAGAGCTTGCAACTGAACCTCAGGTTGTTGAAGGACTTCCATCGAAATTTAAAGAAGGTCCCTACCTGTTTGAGCGAAACGGTATTTATTATTTTACTTTTGCGCATGTTGAAAAAAAAACCGAAAGACTTGCATATGCTATTGGGGATAATGCTATGGGACCCTTTAAGTACATGGGGGTTATAATGGATGAATCACCGACAGGTTGCTGGACCAATCATCATTCCATCATTGAATATGAAGGGCAGTGGTACCTGTTCTATCATCACAATGACCTTTCCCCGGAATTCGATAAGAACAGGTCCATCAGTGTAGACAGCCTGTTCTTTAATGAAGACGGTTCCCTGCAGAAAGTGATCCCAAGCCTGCGGGGTGTGGGGATCAGCGAGGCAGGCGGGAAGGTGCAGGTCGACAGGTACAGTGCCATCAGTGAAGAGGGAGCATCAATTGAGTATCTCGACTCGCTCAGGAGAAAGGAGGGATGGAAAATATTACTGGACTTAAAGGATTCATGGGTTCGTTATAACGGCGTTAATTTCGGAGATAATACTCTGACTTCGGTCGATGTCAAGGCAATATCGGGTACAGGGAGTTCTGTCGAAATCCGCCTGGATAAAGTTGACGGGAGGGTAATTGCACAGGTCGGGATAATGAAGAGCAGGGATTGGGGAGTGGTGAATACAGTATTATCGGACATCCCTTCCGGCATTCATGATCTGTTTATTCTGCTGCTGGAAAACAAAAGCATTGAAATAGATTGGATATCTTTCAAATAATTAATTCCTGATGTTATTATTAAAAAGGATTCTAATACTCATAATCATATTGATTCCATTTAAGGGATTATCAGTTGATATTGATACCATTACTGATAAAATTATTGTACTGAATGAAGGATATGACCGGGTATCTGCTATAAAAACTTCAACAGGGATTGTGATTATAGATACTCATAAGTCAACGATTGACATGGGGAGGATGAAGAAATGCATCATTGAGTATTTCAATGATTCAAGTTTTATATATGTGATAAACACTCACGAATGCCTTGAACATATTTCAGGTAACTCGCTCTTTCCGGAAGCACAGAAGATCGCCCATGCAAATTTTCTGAAGACCTGTTATCCTGATTCGACTGATAGTAGAATAGCTTTCTTACATACAAAAATCCCTGAACTGGAAAGGAAGATCCGCCAAACTGATGATTCATCAAGGCTGGTTGAGCTATTACGGGACCTTGATTACTTTCAGACTATGAAAGCCGATTTTATTAAAGCCGCCGTTCCTCCGGACATAAGTTTCACTGATAAACTGACAGTTGACCTGGAAGATATAACATTAGAGTTGAACTATATAGGGCGGGGGGCTCATGGGAATTGCGGGATCCTGATTTATGTGCCGGAAGAAAAGACTTTGTTTACCGGAAGTACCCTTACCAAACCACCAATAATATATAAAACGGGAGATTGGATACAGGTAATAGATATTGTGAAGTGGATATCAGTGCTGGATGAGTTCCTTCATAATTCTGAACTGGAACATATAGTTGCCTCACATGTCAGTTATTATACAAGACAGGAATTGCAGGAGATGAGAGATTACTTTGATTTGATCTTCAGGACTGTTAAAATATTCAGAGAGTCAGGTAAAACACAGGATGCAGTAATGGCAGAGCTGGATTATGATATTATTGATGAACGCTTCGTAATATTTACTGAAGAAGAACAATGGAGAAATAGGCATTATGAAAATGTTGAGATTCTCTGGGACTATATGGAATAGTATCAGCAGACCTAGCCTGGGTGCATATCAGTCCTTTGTTCCATATCCTTTAAAAAATGTATAAATGAACACTCCATCCGGTTCTGCCGTTCGGTATAAATCCCTGATACCCTCCTCAAAAGTCTGACTATCAATAAGGCCTTGCTTTATAGCTTTGTCACCTATGCCTTCAATCATTGCTGTAAATGTATTCTTTATAAATCCTTCGACAAGCTGTGGCTTACTGGCATCTACATAAACAATTCGTGGTGAAACGGAAATATTAGGTAATCCAATTGATTTTAATAAAGGATATAACTCCCTTCCGATGTTTGAATTGCCTCTGCTTTGTCTCTGAAGCTCAATCAGAGAATCTATTGCAGAATGAGCATATTTACTATCAGGATAAAAAAACGTTGAACC
>CAZILN010000034.1:0-2247 GCA_964540005.1 uncultured Bacteroidaceae bacterium
GATCACGTAGCAGGGAGAAATGGGCCGGACCGCATATGGAAAACCTCTCGGATGAAACCTTCGAAATGGTGGTTGATTCGACCCGGAAGATCATTGATGCAGTGAAACCTACCCTTACATGGTTCACGCTTGAGGCTATGCCCTGGGCTTTTCCGTATTCCCCTGATTCCTACCTCAGGCTGATCAGAGCCATTGACAGGGAGAGGTTTGCCGTTCATCTGGACCCTGTTAATATGGTTACCAGTCCGGAAGTTTATTTTAACAATGCTAAAATGCTGAAGGATTGTTTTAAGAAACTGGGTCCGCACATCAGGAGCTGCCATGCCAAAGACATCATCATCAACGAGGATATATATACGCCGCACCTGGACGAGTTGCGCCCCGGGCTGGGAAAACTGGATTACGGGGTATTCCTTACAGAACTGGCAAAGCTGGATAATGTACCCCTGATGATGGAACACCTGGATACGGATGAGCAATACCGGCAGGCTGCCGATTATATCAGGTCCGTGGCCCGAGAGAATGGTTTAAGCATCTAGTTAAGCGAATTAATATATCTTTCAATCAATCAAATAATTATAAATTTTAGACGAATGAAATACAGGATATTAGGCAAAACAGGTTTTAAGATCTCTGAAGTATCCCTGGGCACCTGGCAGCTGGGAGGAAAATGGGGATCGGGATTCAATGACAGTGAGGCCCTTAAGACTGTCCATGCAGCTCTCGATGAGGGCGTTAATTTCATCGATACGGCAGATGTTTACAGTGACGGGCTCAGCGAAAATGCCGTAGGCAGGGCCGTGAAAGAAAGAACAGAAAGGATTTATGTAGCAACTAAATGCGGCCGCAGGCTGAATCCACACAGGGCAGAAGGATACAATGAGAAAAACATTACCGGCTTTGTGGAAGACAGCCTGAAGAATACCGGCTTTGATGCCCTGGACCTGATCCAGTTGCATTGTCCGCCGACATCGGTTTATAAGGATGACGGTGTTTTCCAGGCCCTTGATAAGCTTAAGCAAGAGGGCAAGATACTCCATTACGGTGTCAGTGTTGAAAAGGTTGATGAGGCCCTGACGGTACTCAGATACCCGGGGGTGGCCAGCGTGCAGATTATATTTAACATGTTCAGGCTGAAACCTATAGAAGACTTTTTTCTTCAAGCCCTTAAGAACAATGTGGGAATTTTAGCAAGGGTACCCCTGGCCAGTGGTTTACTGACAGGAATCCTTAGCAGGGATTCTGAATTCGGGTCCGACGATCACCGCAATTTTAATCGGGACGGATCGAGTTTCGATAAGGGAGAAACTTTTTCGGGAGTGGATTATAATAAAGGCCTGGATGCGGTGCAAGAGTTAAAAGGACTGTTTCCAGGACCTGAGACCCTGAGTGCCTGGGCCCTGAAGTGGACACTCATGTTTGATGCAGTATCATGTGTCATCCCGGGTGCAAGCCGCCCGGAGCAGGCCGTTCAGAATTCAGTTATCTCAGATATACCGGATCTGAGCCCGGTACAAATGAAAGGAGTACAGGACATTTATAACAGGTATATAAGGAAAGATGTGCACCATTTGTGGTAGTCATCACTAAATTATCTATTTTAGTTAAAATCAATTACCGAACCATGTTAGAAACATTAAAGGAAACCGTATGTGCCTCCAACCTGGATCTTGTAGACCAGGGATTGGTGATCTTCACATGGGGCAATGTAAGCGGTATAGACCGGGAATCAGGACTTGTTGTTATAAAACCCAGCGGGCTTGCCTATGAGGACATGGAACCCGAACATATGGTGGTGCTTGACCTGCTGGGTCATATCAAGGAAGGGAGCCTGAAACCCTCTTCTGATACGCCCACCCACCTGGTCCTGTACAGGAAATTTCCGGGTATTGGAGGGATAGTCCATACCCACTCAGAATGGGCCACCAGCTGGGCACAGGCAGGCAGGGCAATTCCCGCTTATGGAACCACCCATGCCGATTATTTTTACGGGGAGATACCCTGTACCCGGAAGCTCAAGGACCCTGAGATCATGAAAGATTATGAAGCTGAAACAGGAAATGTTATCGTCGAGACCTTCCGTGACATGGATCCCGGTGCGGTTCCCGGGGTGCTGGTCAACCAGCACGGACCCTTTGCCTGGGGAACTGATCCGGGTAATGCGGTACACAATGCCGTGGTAATGGAGGAGGTGGCCAGGATGGCTTTCAGGAATGAGGTCCTTGGCAATAAAACCCCGATTGGGCA
>CAZILN010000035.1:0-7281 GCA_964540005.1 uncultured Bacteroidaceae bacterium
ATTGACGGTACTAAATACAAGACCCAAACCAATAAGAAATTTGAAAACCGGGTCAAATGGTCCCAGCCTGATCATCGAAAGATTTTTTCTGTCATACCGGGAACCGTATTAAAGATCTTTGCCAGTGAAGGAGACACGGTCAGTGCCGGTGACAGCATGATCGTCCTGGAAGCCATGAAGATGAAGAACAAGATCCTCTTTCAAAGGGATGGTATTGTAAAGAAAATCAGGGTGAAGGAGGGTGAGATAATCCCAAAGGGCCATCTTATGGTGGAACTGGAGGATTAGCACCCGATCGGATGAACCGATCCGATGAATCGATCCGATCGATCGATCCGATCGGGTGCTGTCAGCTCAGTGTTCCCTGCCAGCTTTTGAACTTAAAAGATATTTCATCTGCAACCACCTTTTCTCTGAAGAGTCCGTAGACTGCCGATCCACTGCCGGTTAGTGAAGCATAGAGGGCTCCCATATCATACAACCGTTCTTTTATCCGCCCGATCTCAGGATGGAGCTTAATTACCAGGGACTCAAACTGATTTACCAGTTCATATTTCCAGGATTCAACTCCCTGCTGTATTACTGATTCAATTGATATACCACTTCGGGGAGGTTCAAGATTTGAATATGCTTCCCCTGTTTTTATCCTGATACCGGGGAAAACGATCAGGATATGCAATCCCTTAAGTACCGGATCAAATGGAGTGATAAATTCACCCCGTCCTGATACCAGTGAGGGCTTGTTTTTAATGAAAAAGGGACAGTCGGAGCCAAGTTGAAGGGCATACTCCCCGAGCTGATCCTCTGTAAGTCCAAGTGAAAAATATTCATTTAAGGCTTTAAGCATGAATATTCCGTCAGAAGATCCTCCGCCCAGTCCGGATCCGACAGGTATATTCTTATACAGGCTCATCCGGATGCCGGGCAGCTTAAAATCCTTTTTCAACAGATTATATGCCTTGATACAGAGGTTGTCAGACTCATCATCCAGGGGAAACCCGAAGCAGGTGCAGATTTCTTTTTCATCAGAAACACCGGTATCAGCCGCGATAAATTCCACCACATCGGATAAAGGGACAGGATAGAACAGGCTTTGAATATTATGGAAACCGTCGCTGCGTTTATCCAGGATGGATAAACCAAGGTTGATCTTTGCGTTGGGAAAGAAGATCATGGGAAGATTTTGTTAACAGGTAATTGTTAGTTAATGAATCATATTAAATTACAGAAATCTAATGAACAAAGCTATTTATAATTTTAATACCGGACCCCGGGTAGCCCACTTTTGAGTTATCAACAGTCTTTGTTAGTATCGATTCCCCCCGGGAAGGTATGATGTCTTTATTTGCGGGATTCGATTACTTAACTTTGCACTTCAATCCGGCACTTAAGATTATTCAAATTTAGGATTCAATGGCACTAAAACAAAACCCCCAAATCAGGCCTAAACTGGAAGATCAATCCATAGATTTCGGCCGCATTCCCCCACAGGCGATTGACCTGGAAGAGGCGGTACTGGGAGCCCTCATGCTGGAAAAGAATGCAATTCTGGATGTGCTGGATATTTTGAAACCGGAGAGTTTTTACAAAGAGGAGCATTTTAAAATTTACAGGGCCATTGTTAATCTATCTATGGCTGAGAAAGCCATAGATTTGCTGACTGTTACGGAAGAACTGAAAAAGGGCAAGGAGATTGAAGAAGTTGGCGGGCCGCTCTACCTGGCACAGCTGGCAGGGAAAGTAGCTTCAGCGGCTCACCTGGAGTTTCATGCCAGGATTATACAGCAGAAATATATTCAGCGCGAATTGATCAGGGTTTCTTCAACCATCCAGAGAAAGGCATTTGATGACAGTATTGATGTGGACGATCTGCTTGATGAAGCCGAGCGTGACCTGTTTGAGATAGCGGAAGGGAATATCAAAACCGAGACGGCCAAACTGAATGTACTGATAAAGGAAGCCATAACGCAGATTGAGGAAGCCAGTAAAAGGGAAGATCATCTCAGTGGTGTGCCTTCAGGATTCACCAGGCTTGACAGGATAACTTCGGGCTGGCAGAAATCCGACCTGGTGATTATCGCTGCCAGGCCCTCCATGGGAAAAACTGCTTTTGTGCTGACAATGGCCCGTAATATTGCAGTGGATCACAAACGGCCGGTTGCGTTTTTTTCCCTTGAGATGTCATCCATACAGCTGGTCAACCGTATGATAGTAAGTGAAACCGAACTGCCATCAAACAGGATCCGCAATGGCCGCCTGGAAGAATACCAGTGGAAACAGCTGGATGTCCAGATTAAAAACCTGGTTGATGCACCTGTGTTCATTGACGATACCCCGGCTATTTCCATATTTGAGCTCAGGGCCAAATGCCGCAGGCTTAAGGTCCAGCATGATATACAGCTGATAGTGGTTGACTACCTCCAGCTTATGACAGGCAGCAGTGATTCCCGTGGCAGCAGGGAGCAGGAGGTAAGCACCATATCAAGGGCACTGAAATCCATTGCCAAGGAACTGAATACCCCGGTCATTGCATTGTCCCAGTTGAACCGCTCGGTTGAACTCCGCACGGGTAATAAGCGTCCGCAGCTCTCCGACCTTCGCGAATCAGGGGCCATTGAACAGGATGCAGACCTGGTGATTTTCATTCATCGTCCGGATAAATACGGTCTTGATGAGGACACCGAAGGAAATTCGCTTATAGGGATAGCAGAGATCATCGTGGCCAAGCACAGGAACGGTCCGGTAGGACAGGTGCAGCTCAAATTCAAGGATGAATTTGCCAAGTTTGTAGAGCTTGATGCAGATGAACCCCTTGCCCTGGCAGATTCAGGTGCCGTTACTTTTAATTCTAAAATGAATGATGAAGATCACGCGTTCAGAAGGAATGACGACGCAGTGGAAGAAAGCCCTTTCTAGAACATCAGGATCCTTTACATAACATCCGTTTACAGAATATCCTTCAGCTCCGAAAGGGATGAAATCTCGTAGGTGACTGTTTCCCGGTGAGGAATGTTTTCCGGGTTGAAAAATACCTGGTCGATTCCTGAATTCCTGGCCCCGAGAATATCCACAACAAGGTCATCACCGATCATAAGGCATTCACTGCTGCTTGTCCCAATCAGTTGTAAAGCATACTGAAAGATCTCTCTGGCAGGCTTATGGTGACCAACTGTTTCCGAAGTGATCAGGGTATCGAAGTAAGGCTTGATACCCGAATTACTGATCTTGGTGGTCTGGGTGGAGTGGAATCCGTTCGTAAGGATATGCATGCAGTAGCGTCCCGAAAGGTAATCCAGAATTTCGAGTGCATGCGGTACCAGCAGGGTTTTAGCCGGACTGATCCTCAGGTAATCATTACCTATCCTGTCGGCCAGTTCCCTGTCGGTAATGCCGATCTTCTTGAGGGTGAGATAAAAGCGGTGAGATCTGAGATCTTCCTTGCTGATCTTTCCCTTGCGGTAATCGTCCCATAACAGTATATTGATCCCGTGGTATATTTCAACAAATTCCTCAAAACTGTCTATGATCTTGTTAAGATTATGTTGATGCAGTACTTCTGTGAGGGCCTGTGCAGAATTCCTGTCAAAGTCCCACAGGGTACGATCCAGATCAAAAAATATATGTTTGTAGATATTCATGGGAGCGTTATAAATTCCTCTATAAAAAGAGTATTTTTACTTTTTTTAAAAGGCAAATCTAAGCATTGAAGGTGGAATTATTGTATGTATTCATAGGGATAGTTTTCGGAGGAGGAATAGCTTTCACTATCTCCCGTGTCCGTAACACCGGCCGGGGTTTACTGCTGGGAAGGGAACTGGAGATCATAAAGGAAGATAAGGTAAGACTTGAGAATGACATCAGGCAGAAAGACGAATCCCTGATGGAACTGAACCGTAAGCTGGCCGAAATATCAGCTGACTATAAAAATCTGTCTGAGCGGCATGATGCTGAGAAAGCAGAGCTTGAAAAGATCCAGCAAAAATTTCAGGATGCTTTTAAAAACCTGGCCAATGAGATCCTCGAGGAAAAATCAAAAAAGTTTACCCAGCTGAATAAGGATAAGCTGGAAGAGATACTTCATCCGCTGAGGGAGAATATCAGGAGCTTTGAGAAAAAAGTCGATGATACATATATAAAAGAATCGAAAGAACGTTTTGCCTTGGATAAGGAGGTTAAAAGACTTGCCGAACTCAATAAAAAGATCAGCGAGGATGCCAATAGACTTACAGAGGCACTGAAAGGCGAATCCAAGACCCAGGGTAACTGGGGAGAGATGATACTGGAAAGCATACTGGAAAAATCGGGACTGGAGAAGGACAGGGAATACTTCACCCAGGAATCTCTGAAAACCGATGACGGTAGGAGGCTGCAGCCCGATGTAATTGTCAGGATACCTGAAAACCGGAATGTTATTATTGATGCAAAGGTATCCTTAACAGCCTATGAAAGGTTCATCAGTGCCGGGAATGAAGAAGAACAGGAAACAGCCAGGCGTAACCATATCAACTCAGTTAAAAACCATATTCAGGAACTCAGCAGCAAGAACTACCAGGATATTTACTCCCTTGGGAGTCTTGATTTTGTTATGATGTTCATGCCAGTGGAGCCTGCTTATATGCTGGCAGTACAGATTGACCGGGACATATGGAATTATGCTTATGAAAGGCGGATACTGCTGGTCAGTCCGACCAACCTGCTTGTCTCTCTGAAAATGATTGCCAGCCTGTGGAGGCAGGAATACCAGACCAGGAATGTACTGGAGATTGCAAAGCAGAGCGGGGACCTGCTTGATAAGTTCTATTCGCTGCTTAATGATCTGACCGATCTGGGATCGAGGCTGAAATCAGCCCAGAAAAGCTATGATGATACGCTGAATAAACTTTCTGAAGGGAAGGGAAACCTGATTCGGAGGTCTGAGAAGATAAAGGAGCTGGGAGCCCGCACAAAAAAATCACTTCCTGATCAGTTTTCCGGAAGTCTTGGTGATGAAACGGAAAGCTGAATCCCTGCGAGCTCATCACCTGCTGCCATGCGACGGGGAGCTTCAATGCAGGGATGCGTGTTAGTTCCGGGGGTCCGTAATCAGCATCCAGGCTTCCAGAATGATATCTTCTTCTCTATCTTCCCTGAGACAATCCCTGTAAAGTTTGGTTTTGGTAACAGCCGGTGCTACCATCCAGTCTTCAACGACTATCTCCTGTTCGATTGTTTCAATCCGGACATTAAAGTTTGTGAGTGCATTTAATTCATTGCTCCGGTTTCCTGTATCAAGCATCCAGTCTTCGAGCTCCAGCTCGTTCTCATAATAAAGGTTTGAGCTGTTGCTGAAAGATTCTGCACTCAGTATGATCTCGAAACGTGATTCGTCATCAACCCGGGCCAGTATTGGTTCGAAATCTGAAATTATGAATGAATCCTGGGCATTAAGTGATATAATTGGGATGATAAGAAGAAGAATTAAGGACAGAAAGAAGAACTGTCTTTGTTTGTTTTTCATTATTTCTACTCTTTTCTACTCGGTATAAAGTATTCATTAATTATGCCAAAGGATGCAAGTGGCTGACCGATAAATCATTGTTCTATAAATTGAAGAGTGAGCAGTACCGGGAAGTGACCGCTGGCGTAACAGAAGTGTACGGAAACGGACAGTAAGTGATTATTTAGCGCTGAATCCTTCTATAACCAGGACGATTTCTCCTTTTACCCGGGTGTCAGATAGTTTCATCCTGAGTTCTTCCAGGCTGCCATGGAGGATCTCTTCATATAATTTGGTGAGTTCGCGGGATATAGATGCCTGCCTGTCCGGGCCAAAGTATGCGGATAATTGTTCCAGGGTTTTTACTATGCGCATGGGAGATTCGTACAGTATTATGGTCCGGGGCTCTTCAGCCAGTTCTTTTATACGGGTGACCCGCCCCTTTTTATGGGGAAGGAAGCCTTCAAAACAAAAACGTTCGGTACTGAAACCTGATTGCACCAGGGCCGGTATCAGTGCGGTGGCGCCGGGAAGGCATTCCACCGGTATCCCGTTATCAATGCAGGCCCTCACAAGCATTTGTCCGGGATCAGATATGGCAGGCGTACCCGCATCCGAGACCAGGGCAATAACTTCCCCTGTTTTTAAGCGTTCCACGAGCTGGTCAAGGAACCTGTATTCATTGAATTTGTGATGGGATAGTATCTTTTTACTGATCTGGTACTTCGAGAGCAGTATCTTTGTCTTACGTGTGTCTTCTGCCAGTATCAGGTCAGCAGATTTAAGCAGGGAGATGGCCCTCAGGGTAATGTCCTCAAGGTTGCCTATGGGCGTAGGGATGAGGATCAATTTAGCCATTCTTATCAACTATAAATTTTCTTCTTACCAGATCGAGCAGCAACAATACCGATTCATCCTCCATTTCCCAGTCAAAGTTTGATGTAATGTATTTATAAGCTTCATTGAAATTCGAAGCCTGGTTCAGCTGGATTATTGTTTCTTCAAAGATATCGGGATTACCCTTGAAAAGATCCCTGATCAGTTTGTATTTATCATTAATTCCAATAGCAGCTGCAATATCCTTGATAGGTTTGGATTGCAGTTTAGAAGAAAGGTCTTCTTTGCCGTTTTTCTGTGCCAGCCTTTCGTTTATAAAGCTTTTCCCGTCCCGGTATTTTTCAGCCAGGATTTCCGGGGATGGTTTTTTGTCTTTTTGTTGTAAGGGTTTCTTTTCAGGCGGCAGGGACTCGTCTTTTTTCCCGGGCTCGGGAGCAGCTTCCTGATCCTCGATGGAGTCCTGTTTCCCGGCTTCGTCTTCGTCTTTCAACACTTTGTCATCCCCTGTGTCTTCAACCTCGAGAACCATCTTGTAGAGCTCCCTGATCTGTTCGAGCAGTATATCCTTTTCAATGGCTGGTATGGATTCAAGTTCATCCAGCCGGCTTTTTATATTGTTGAGCTCTTTTAGTATATTCAACATGGTTTCTTATTTTTGTTTGCAAAAATAAAGAATAAAGACAAACGGAGAAGCATTCAAGAAATTTTCCAGCAAGTAAATATACCTCATGCTGAATTATTATATGCAGGATATTGCCACCATCGTAGACGGGAACCTCGTAGGGGACGGTAAACAACTGGTAAGGCAGATTTCAATAGACAGCCGGACCATAGCTCCTGCCCCTGATGTATTGTTCCTTGCCCTGAAAGGCCTCAGGAATGATGGACACAGCTTTATTGCTGAGCTGTATGATTCGGGAGTACGGAACTTCCTGCTTCAGCAGGCTCCTGAAGATCTTCAGAAATTT
>CAZILN010000036.1:0-10390 GCA_964540005.1 uncultured Bacteroidaceae bacterium
ATATGGGATACTCCTGTAGATACAGGCATTTATAATATAGCAATCAAGATTAAAGAATGGAGAAAAATTGGTGGCGAGTATCAGCCCATTGGAAGCATTAACCGTGATATGCAGATAGATGTCTATACGACCACCAATAATGAACCAGTTAATCAGGACCTTAGTAATTTTTGTCGTGAAGCCGGGGAAGCTATTAGCTATGATATAACCACAACTGACGCTAATAACGATCCTGTAGTACAGTTTGCCATTGGCGGTCCCCTGATACTGGATAATAATCCTGCTATATTTGATACTATCTCCATAGGACCGGGATACAGTACTTCACGGTTCAGCTGGCAGACTAACTGCAGCCATGTCCGTGATCAGCCATACAATGTTATTATTAAAGCTGAGGACAGAAATGATGAACTGATATTAATTGACATTGATAACTTCCTGATCAAAGTAATCGGTCCGGCCCCGACAAACCCAATTGCCATTCCAAGCAGTAATTCTGTGAGCCTGTATTGGGACAGATGTGAATGTACCAATGTTGGAGGATATAATATTTACAGGAGAAATGGCCCGGTAAATTATATCCCTGATAGCTGTCAGAACGGGGTACTGCAAGGTATCGGTTATCAGCTTGTCGGGACTACCGATAACAGGAATGACAGCCTTTTCCTTGATAATAATAATGAACTGGGCTTAAGCCAGGGTATTGAATATTGCTATATGATCACCTCTGTTTATGAGGACGGAACCGAAAGTTATACTTCTGAAGAAGTTTGTGCCGTCCTGATACCGGGAAAACCTGCCATGCTGGAAGTCAGTGTTGATACGGTGGATGAAGAGGGACTGATCTCTCTTGCCTGGGCCAAACCCCAGGGACTGGATACTGTCAGTCCGGGTGGCCCCTATAAATACAAGATTTTCAGATTCAATGATATGTGGGCCAATGAACTGGCAGAGGTGGATTCTTTTCTTACTTCTGACCTTAATGACACGACCTACTGTGATACCCTAAACACCCGGCTCTTCCCGTATTCATATCATTTGGAACTTTACTACCTTGACACACTGGGCAAGTATCAGCGATTCGGACAGAAAGAAGTGGTTTCTTCAACTTACCTTGATATCAGGAGCAGGGATAATCAAAATACTATAAACATCAGAAAAAATGTACCATGGTTCAATGACAGCTGTATCATCTACAGGCAGGATCATTCTTCAGGGATCTTCGAGTCCATTGGAACAACCTATACTGATACTTTTGCAGATCAATCACTTACAAACGGAATTGAGTACTGTTACCAGATAAGAAGTTACGGCTGGAGAGACCTGTACGGACAACGATATTTTAATCAGAATCTTTCACATATTATCTGTGGGACACCGATAGATACCATCCCTCCCTGTCCACCGCAACTAAGCGTAATCCAAAACTGTGACAGTCTTCAGAATGAACTGATATGGACCAATCCCAACAACAGTTGTGCCAATGATGTGGTCAAATACATGATTTATTTTTCCCCCCATAGTTATCAGCTTCCCGAGCTCATTGACAGCACCCTGTCGCCAACAGATACCAGTTATCTTCATACGCCTGCAAACAGTATGGCAGGTTGTTATGCTGTTACTGCTGTGGATTCATTCAATAATATGAGTGAATTTTCAATGATAAATTGTGTGTCCAATTGTGTTGAATACGATTTGCCAAATGTATTCTCACCCAACGGGGACGACATTAATGATATCTTCAGACCCAGTCAACATGGATTTATCGAAAAAGTCGATATGAGGATATTCAACAGATGGGGATACCTGGTATTTCAGACTGATGACCCGGAAATTAACTGGGACGGGAAGCATATGAATACCAATAATATCGTTTTGCCGGGAGTGTACTACTATATTTGTGACGTATACGCGGAGGGTCTCGATGATACTGAAATAACCAATTTTGTAGGTTTTGTATATGTATATACTGAAAAAAATGCCATTAACCCGGTTGAGAAATAAAATCCGGATCTGCATCACCGGTATACTGCTGCTGTCAGGCCTGTTTGCAGCTCCTCTCAGCAGCCAGGATACCAGGGAAGCATACTTTTCTGCGCTGGCAAAGATGCAGGAAAACAGGTATCCGGAAGCCATTGCATTGTTTTCCAGGGCCATGGAGTCAGACCCGGACAATTCACTTTATGTATTGAAAAGAGCAGAATGCCATTATGAATTGAAACAGTACCGGGAAGCGTTAGATAATCTAAGGATCCTGCAGGAGCTGGGAAGCGGAGAAGCCGATTTTCTGGCAGCCAGGTGTTATGCAGGGCTGAACGATCTGGAAAATTGTATAACTGCCATGAGAGCCCATCTGAGTTCAGATAACAGGCTGCCGGAATCCACCATCCTGCTGGATGAGGCTTTTACCGGATTTGAAGATGACAGGCAATGGATAGGTCTCTGGAAAGAAGAATGGTACCGGGAAGAGGATTACCTGATAGCAGAGATCAACTACCTGATCAGCTCCGGAGACCATCTTGATGCCATTGAATCATTAAACGGTATCATTAACTCAGGACAGGCTGACCACAGGTATTATGCGTTGCGGGCCAGAGCTTTCGAAGGACTGGGAAACCTGAATAATGCCCAGTCCGATTTTACCCGGGCCATCGAAGGGAACAGCTCGATAGTCGGCTATTACCTTGAGCGTGCAGACTTGTATGTAAGACTTGGTAAGCCGGACAGGGCACTCCCGGATTTTTCAAAAGCCATCCGGATCCAACCCGACCGTTTTGAAACATATTATTCCCGGGCTCAGGCATACCTGGCCGTCTCTGATTATGAAGCTGCTTCATCAGATATGGAATTCCTCCTCAGGTTCTTTCCTGATAATACTGCTTACCTCTATGAAACCGGTATGATACAGTACTCGGCTAAAAAATATATCAAGGCACTGGAGCAGTTTAATAAGCTTCTGAGGATATCTGCAGATTCATCGCTCTACTTCATGGCCCGTGGTAATACCTACCTGAAGACCGGATACTACAAATATGCCCTGCAGGACTACTCCATGGCCCTTGACCTGGATCCTTATAATGCCGAATGTTATCTCAATAAAGGATTATCCAGGTTCCACCTGGGAGACAAAAAGGGGGCCTGTATAGATTGGGAAAAGGCTGAAAAAAACGGATCATCAGAAGCCGGAGATCTTCTCTCAAAACATTGCGGAATAAAGTAACAATCACCCCCCTTGCCAGGGGTCAGTGCATTCCCGTTCAGAGGGATCATTTCATTCCCGTTTAGAGGGATCAGTGCATGCTTGAGAAATACCTCATAAATTGTGAGCGTTCGTATATGGCAGGATCGCCTATATTGTCATAGTTCATTTTCCCAATAAACTGTCCCAGATCCCCAAAGTTTTTGGCTGACATCCAGTCCACCAGTTCCTTTTTCAACTGAGTCAGGTATGAGGGCCCTTCCCTGTAGAGCACCGAACAAACCTGGACCGCCCGTGCCCCTGCAAGCAGGAGTTTGACAATTGCTTTCCCGCTGTGTACCCCGGTCGATGCTGCCAGCGGCATCTCCTTAACCAGGCTGCTGATTATGGCTACCCACCGCAGCGATAACCTGATGTCAGCAGGTGAGCTCAGAACATCTGAAGCTGTCATCTTCATGTCATCGATATTGATATCCGGGGAGTAGAAGCGGTTAAATAATACAAGTCCGTCGGCTCCCCTGTGATACAGCTGCTCGGTGAGTTTTACAGGGTGGGTAAAATTAGCCCCCAGTTTGAGTATTATAGGTATAGTAATCTTTGCCTTAATATCTGCAAGCAGGTCGAGATAGATCTTCTCGTAGTCCTGTGAGGAATAATCCCTGTTAAGGGGTATGAAATAGACATTCAGTTCCAGGGCATCGGCACCTGCCTCCTCAATTTGCTTTGCAAAATCAGTCCATTCCGAAGATGATACACAGTTGACACTGGCAATAAGGGGAATGCTGACGGACTTTTTGGCCGATTCAATCAATTCAAGGTACTTATCAAGACTGTTGTTCCTGGTATAATGCCTGATGTAATCTCCTGCTTCAGGATAATCACTGGTTTCATACAATTTATCAGCTTCGAAAAGGATCTGTTCTTCAAAGATTGACTTCAGAACCACTGCCCCGGCCCCGTATTCTTCCAGTTTCTCTATTTTTTCAAGTTTGTCGGAAAGCCCGCTGCTGCTGACAATAATGGGATTGTCGAGTTCCAGTCCCGCAAAAACTGTCTTTAAGTTTATCATTGTATACTCTTTTACTCAGATTTAATATTCCGGATCTGCAGAGATCAGATCCTGCAGGCTCTGGGTCCGAAGATCAGGGTCCCTATCCTGATAATGGTACTTCCCTCCTCAATGGCTATCCGGTAATCCCCCGACATACCCATGGATATTTCGGTAAAATGCTCCAGGTCCCTGATATGACCCTTCTGTAATTCATCAAATAATCCTTTCAGGGATGCAAATTCCTTCCTTACCAGATCCATATCCTCAGTAAAGGTAGCCATTCCCATCAATCCGGTTATCCGGACATGAGCCAGCTCTCCCAGTACATCCGAATGAAGGATCTCCCTGACCTCCTGCGCATCAAATCCAAATTTTGTTTCTTCCGTTGCAATATGCACCTGCAGCAGACAGTCAATGACCCTGCCGTGTTTTGCAGCCTCCCTGTCAATGACCTGGAGAAGTTTCACACTGTCAATGCTGTGTATTACATGAACAAAGGGGGCAATGTATTTAACCTTGTTACTCTGCAGGTGTCCGACCATATGCCACTGTATATCACCGGGAAGGATCTTGTGCTTATCTACAAGCTCCTGCACCCTGTTTTCGCCGAATATGCGATGACCCGAATTATAAGCATCCATTATCTCCTCCGGGGTACGAGTTTTGGAGACTGCAACAAGGCTGACCCCCGACGGAATGGTTTTAAGAAATGAGGGGATGTTTTCAAATGTCTGCATAAAATATAAATGATCTTTGTATTGTGCCTTATCAGATATCTACTCCAGATGATGGAGAACCAGGCCGCTTCGTAGCTTAGGTTCGAACCAGGTGGTTTTGGGTGGCATGATATTCTCAGTATCGGCTATATCGGTTAACTGCTCCATACTAACCGGGTACATGGCAAAGGCTGCCTCCATTTCACCGCTGTCAACCCTCTTCTGCAATTCTTCGAGTCCGCGTATCCCTCCGACAAAATCAATCCTTTTAGATTTTCTGAGATCAGTTATATCCAGCAGGGGTATAAGGATCTCCCTGGACAATACCGTAACATCCAGGCATGCAATGGGGTCATCATCATTATAAGTATGCTTGCGCGCACTCATTGAATACCACTCTCCGTCGAGGTACATGGATATATTATGCCTTTCTGTGGGATGGAAGATTTTTGATCCCTTATGACTTATCAGGAAGGAGGCTTCGAGCTTCTTAAGGAATTCCTCCTTGCTGAGACCATTGAGGTCCTTCACCACCCTGTTATAATCTATTATGGTAAGCTGATCTGCAGAAAACAGTACAGCAAGGAAATAATTATACTCTTCCTTTCCTGTATGACCGGGGTTACTCTGTTTCCTTTCATTTCCCACCAGGGCTGCTGCTGCAGTCCGGTGATGTCCGTCAGCAACATAGGTAAACGGAATTTCTGTAGCAAAGATCTCCTCAATCCTGGTAATGATTTTCCTGTCACGGACGATCCAGAAAATGTGTTCTATACCGTCGTCCGCTGTGAACCGGTATTCAGGTTTGTCAGATATAACGGATCTGATAACAGTATCAATTTCCTCATGGGGAGGATGTGCAAAAAATACCGGCTCGGCGTTAAAATTCGTACGCCTGACATGGTTTTTCCTGTCCTCCTCCTTATCCGGCCTGGTAAGTTCATGCTTACGAATTACATTGTTCATGTAATCCAGCACACTGGCACAACCTGCTATGCCATACTGTGTCTTCCCCCGGAAAGTCTGTGCATATACATAAAGGGAAGGATGTTCATCCTGCACGAGGATGCCCTCATCAATCAGTTTCTGAAGGTTCTCTTTCCCCTTTTCATAAACCTCATCTGAATGAATATCTATGCCTTGCGGCAGGTCTATTTCGGGTTTGATCACATGAAGGAAAGAATAGCTGTTGTCTCCTGCTTCTAAACGTGCTTCTTCGGAACTCAGTACATCATAAGGCCGTGATGCGATCAGGTGTGCATATTCTTTTTTTGGTCTGAATCCGCGAAAAGATCTGAGAATTGCCATAATAAATTATTTAGAACTTTAATCCCGGTTATTACCGGTTAATTTACCTTAAAACTTGTATCCCCTTTTTCAAGGAAAGATACTATCTGTCTTGCCGCAGCCACTCCGGCATTTATGTTCGCTTCAGCTGTTTGGGCACCCATTTTCTTCGGAGTACAGAAGATCCTCCCGGGAAAGCTCTCAGCCAGCTGGCCTGCAATATCAGGCGCTACATCGCTTGCATATCGGAAATCTTCTCTCTCCTTCATTATTTTCAACAGGGATGATTCATCAATTATCTCTTTTCTTGCTGTGTTGACAAGGACGGCTCCGGCAGGCATCAGGGACATCAGCTTATAATTGATGGATCCCCTGGTCTGATCATTTGCAGGAATGTGCAGGGATATATACTGGCTTTGGCTATACAGTTCCTGAGGGGTTTCCAGATAAGTACAACCATCCTTCTCAATCAGGGAACGGTCTATATAAGGATCATAAGCGGCAATCTTCATCCCGAACCCTGCCGCGATACGCGCTACATGCCTGCCTACATTTCCATAAGCATGCAATCCCAGTGTTTTTCCATAGAGCTCGGTTCCGGAGGTTCCGTTAAAAAGGTTCCGGGCCATATAAACCATCATTCCCAGCGCCAGTTCAGCGACGGCATTTGAATTCTGTCCGGGTGTATTCATCACCGCAACATTCCTCTCCCTTGCAGCTGCAAGGTCCACATTATCATATCCGGCTCCTGCCCTGATTACTATCTTCAGTCCGGGGGCACTTTCAAGAACTGCCCTGTCAACCATATCACTCCTGATAATCAATGCATTAGCAGTCGATGCAGCATCTGTCAGTTGTTGCTGGGAATCATATTTCTCGAGCAGACTTATCTCATAACCTGCTTCCTGCAGGATCTGGTTTATCTGATCGACAGCCTTTTTGGCAAAAGGTTTGACGGTTGCTATAAGTACTCTGGTCATTTAATTAATTATTAATTATCGGATTCAAATTGTTTCATTACATCAACCAGGGCCTGCACGCTTTCCAGGGGCAGGGCATTATAGGTCGATGCACGGAAGCCCCCGACAGAACGGTGCCCCTTTATGCCTATCATTCCCTTTGAGGTGGCAAATTCAAGAAAACCGGATTCCAGCTCACTGTACCGGTCCTCCATCACAAAACATGCATTCATAATGGAGCGGTCATCTGCAGACAAGACAGTTGCTTTAAACAAGCGGTTCCTCTCTATCTCATCATAAAGCAGGGTTGCTTTTTCAATATTCTTTTTTTCCATGACCTGCAGTCCACCCATATTCTTCAGCCAGCGCAATGTCTGGAGAGAAGCATATACAGGTACCACGGGAGGTGTATTGTAAAGTGATTCCTTCTCAATATGTACCTTGTAATTCAGCATACTGGGAATGGCCCTGTCGACCTTACCGAGTATATCCTCACGGATTATCACAATAGCCACACCTGCTGGTCCCAGGTTCTTCTGCGCACCACCATAAATAATTCCATATTTAGAAACATCAAGAGGCCTGCTGAAAATATCCGATGACATATCTGCCACAAGGGTTACCGGCACATCCAGGTCAGTCCGGATCTCAGTACCATATATGGTATTGTTGGTAGTAATATGAAAATAATCGGCATCGGCCGGGACTTCATAACCCCTTGGAATATAACTGAAATTACCGTCCTTTGAAGAAGCCACTACCTCAACTTCTCCAAAGAATTCCGCTTCCTTAATGGCTTTTGATGCCCATGACCCGGTATTCAGATATGCTGCTTTCCTGGCAAGAAGGTTATAGGGTATCATGCAAAACTGCATACTGGCTCCCCCCCCGAGGAACAATACATGATAACCTTCGGGAACATTCAGCAATTCTTTTGTTAACTGCTGGGCTTCCTCGATAATGGCTGTGAATTCCTTGCTCCTGTGTGATATTTCCATAATGGATAATCCAATCCCGTCAAGGTCAGTTACAGCCCTGGCTGTATTTTCAATGGTAAATGCCGGAAGGATTGACGGACCGGCATAAAAATTATGTTTCTTCATACGAGAATTTAATTAATAAAAGTGATTATTCAGCTCCGGTAAAGTTCATAAAATTTGAGCAGATATAAAATTAGATTCAGACTACTTTTTAAACTATCAGGTAATTATCTTTCAGAACGGGCACTTTTGTTGTAAGATCAAAGGTATGGCAATAAGCTATAACATCATCCAGCTTGTTTTTTTTCAGCCGGTGCCGTTGTGCCGCTTTATCAATATAAGCCATTAAATCCTCCCTGGCCAGGCTGTACAGATCTGCTGATGCCAGGGCTGAATCACAAATAGTGGAGTAATTCGGCTGGTCCAGAAGGTACTGCACCACTGCACCGGCAAACAAGCTGTCTTCAAGGTTGAATTTATTCTTCCAGGCCGCACAGAGAATTATAACATCGCGCCCCTGATCCATTATCCACCTGCATAGGGCTGTGAAATTAAGGTAGGCTCCTATCGCAACACCGTGACAGCTATTTGCCATATGTATTGCCTGGGTGCCATTTGTAGTACTGTATACTATCTGTTCCCCTTCCACCCGCTGGCGAGTAAAATTAAAGGGTGAATTTCCAAAATCAGCAAAATCCCTGACAATTCCGTCGCGTTCGGCCGCAACCATGAATCCCCTTTTTTTATATTCCTCTGCTTCCACAAGTGTACCAACCGGAATGACCCTGTCCACACCATTTTCAAATGCAGTTACTATTGCTGAACTGGCCCTGAGGATATCAACCACTACGGCTACAGCCCCGTCGTTTTCATAACTGGTAAAGAGTGCCGGGGAAAAACAAACTTCAACCTTCATCAGGAACTCAGTTTTAATAATTAACTCAATTTATAAACGGGGGCTTTACAGTTTCAGCTGCCAGCATTCTGTCACGTATATTTACAAAAATCCGTTTGTGCGGCTGGCTGAATTCTCCGCTTATGTATCCCATCCCAATTCCCGTTTTCAGAACCGGTGACATAGTTCCGGAGGTAACCCTCCCAATCTGTTTGCCCGAATCATCATACAGCTGGTAATCCTGACGGGGTATCCCGCGGTCTATCATCCTGAATCCGGTAAGCTTGCGGCTCACACCCTTGGTCTGCTGCCTGTACAGTAATTCTTTATCTATAAAATCCTTTTTATCCGTGAATTTGGTAATCCAGGACAACCCGGCCTCTATAGGGGAAGTGGTATCATCTATATCATTACCGTACAGACAGAATCCCATTTCAAGCCTGAGCGTATCCCTGGCAGCCAGTCCCGCAGGTTTTATCCCGAATGCCTGTCCTGATTCAAAAATTTTGTTCCAGATATGAACAGCATCTTCATTTCTGAAATATAGTTCGAATCCACCGGCACCTGTATAGCCTGTTGCCGAAATTATAACATTTTCAATGCCTGCGAATCCTACCTCAGTAAAGGTATAGAATTTCAAGTCGTACAGATCTATGGTAGCCAGATCCTGAAGTGCCTTAATGGCATCCGGTCCCTGAACCGCTAGCTGTGAAATCTGCTCACTGCTGTTTTCAAGAGTGGCTCCAAAAGAATTCTGATCATTGATCCAGTTCCAGTCTTTTTCAACATTAGCTGCATTAACGACCATAAGGTATTTCTCATCATCAAACTTGTAAACCAGTATATCATCGACTATGCCACCTTTTCCGTTCGGCAGGCATGAATACTGGATCTTCCCGGGGAACAGCCGGGAAACATCGTTGCTGGTAATGCGCTGTAAGAGTTCAAATGCCCCAGCTCCTTTTACCCATATCTCACCCATGTGAGAAACATCGAATACACCAAGTTTTTGCCTGACGGTGATGTGTTCATCATTTACTCCTGAAAATTCTACCGGAAGATTATAACCGGCATAAGAAACCATTTTTCCCCCCAATTTCCTGTGCTCCTCAAAAAGCGCCGTATTTTTCATATTCATTACATCTGTTGACTTAGTATAAGAAGCAAAAATAACATTTTTAAGGAGGGCTTTTCCTGTTTATATTATTAAACATTACTTAGTGCCTAAAAGAAAACTCCTTGTTTTCTGAATTTCTATCAATTTTTCCATTTTCATTGCAGACTAATCGTTTGAAAATCGAGC
>CAZILN010000037.1:0-1986 GCA_964540005.1 uncultured Bacteroidaceae bacterium
GCCGGATTGTTTTTTACCCGCTACCTGTCCGGGATGATAGACCGGCCAGTCTGGAAGCCTGCTGTTTATACCATCTCTGATCTTATGGCTGACTTATCCGGACTCGAATATGCTGATGAGCTTGATCTCCTGTTTGAGCTGTTCAGCATCCACAACCAGGAGCGGAAAAGCCAGGAGACATTTGATGAATTTTACCAGTGGGGAGAGATCATGCTTTCGGATTTCGATGATGTGGATAAATACCTGGTCAATGCCTCCGATCTTTTTCAGAACCTGGCCTCGGTAAAGGATATGGACAGGAAATTCGATTACCTGACTGATGAGCAGATCCGGATCATCCAGCGGTTCTGGAAGAGTTTCAATCCCGGATCACCCGGTGTGCAGCAGGAACGGTTCCTGCAGGTGTGGGATGTGCTTGACAGGGTATACAAAAGGTTCACCGGCACATTACTGGAAAAGGGCAGTGCTTACGAGGGACTGATATACCGGCAGGTGGCATCGTCCATTGCAGAGGGAAATTACCCGGAGGTGGGTTTTAACAAATTGATCATTGCCGGATTTAATGCCCTGAATAAATGTGAAGATGTTTTGTTTGAATACCTGCGGAACAATTCTGTTGCCGACTTTTTCTGGGATTATGATGACTATTATATTAAAAACGATAAACAGGAGGCAGGCAGGTTTCTGCGAAAACTCATTCAGAAATATCCTCCACCCGTATCCGGTTTGTCGTCCCGTCAGCTGGGCAGCGAGGGTAAGGATATAAATATTTACCCCATCCCTTCTGATGCCGGCCAGGCAAGAATGATCCCCTTGATCCTGGCAAAACTGCAGGCCGGTTCTGCAGGCGATTTTCATGACACAGCCATAGTGCTTGGGGATGAGCATTTACTGGTACCCGTATTGCACAGTCTTCCCGACGGGATAAAGGATATTAATGTTACCATGGGTTATCCTGTCAGCCAGACGACCCTGAACGGTCTGCTGGAGCTGATGCTGGTGATGCAGAAGAATGCCGGTGAGCAAAAGGGGAGGGGCTGTTTCTTTTACCGGGATGTGCTGGCCATCCTGAATCATCAGAACCTTCGCGCACTCTGTCCCCTGGAAAGGAACCAGCTTATTACTCAGATCACATCCGGGAACCTGATACGTGTGGATGCAAAGATGCTGCAGGTGAACGATCTGTTGCGTGAAATATTCACCCCGGTTTCCGGACAAATGACCTACCCTGCCTGGCTTATGAGGGTACTTGAGAGGATCAGTGTTGAAACCGGCAGTGCGGGCATTCAGCTGAGCAATATTGAACAGGAACACCTGTATCATATCTATTTGAAACTGAGGAACCTGGACCAGGTTATTTCCGGGGGTGGAATTGAACTCGGTATTGGTACTTTCTATCGCCTGTACCGTAAGTCGGTCAGCAGCAGCAGGATCCCCTTTATTGGCGAGCCATTATCGGGGATACAGGTAATGGGTGTTCTGGAGACAAGGCTGCTGGATTTTAAAAATGTGATCATGCTGTCAATGAACGAGGGACATTTTCCGAAAGCATCGGCCAGTCCCTCTTTCATACCTCATTACCTGAGATATGCCTTTGGCCTGCCAGGCATCGAGCACCAGGATGCCATATATGCCTATTATTTTTACCGCCTGATCCAGCGGGCTGAAAAAGCGAGCCTGGTTTATAATAACAATACTGAGGGATTGGTAAAGGGTGAACCTTCGCGTTTTCTCCACCAGCTTCAGTACGATCCCAGGGTTAAGACTGTAAAAACACCCGTAGGTTTTTCTGTCAGGATCAACCGCCCTGAACCTGTTAGCATTGCCAAGGGAGCTGAAGTTATCCAAAGACTTGAGAAATACCATGCAGAAGGTCAGGAGGCCTATTTGTCACCCAGTGCGCTCAACACTTACCTTGAGTGCGGATTTCGTTTCTTCTTGAGCTATATTGCCGGGATCAGGGAAAATGATGTGGTTGAGGAAGAA
>CAZILN010000038.1:0-9211 GCA_964540005.1 uncultured Bacteroidaceae bacterium
CCGGCATTCTTCCGGATGTTAACAGATCCTGTAAATCGCCGCTTTTACTCATATTCTTTAAATTAGACAACAATTATCGCTATCAGAGTTCTTCCCTGCTGATGGTGTAAATGACCCTTCTTTCTTTGAGATATTCTGTTACCTGTTTGAGGTTGCCCTCTTCAGCTCCAATGTATTCAGGCGGACAGACAGCTTTTTTTGAATATTTGCCTTCCATGATCAGGTGTGCCACTGCGGTTGCAGTATACCCGGTTGTCCGGGCCATGGAAATCATATTGGTTTCAGGATCATATTCATCATAAAGATCATAGGTATACAGTACATCCTTATTATTTTCGGTTCCGCTTATCAGTATCCTCATGATGGTCATGTCCCCTTCCCCGGGTCCAAGTTTCCATTTCGGAAATAAAAGGCAGGCAGTCAGGTCGATGGGCCTTATTTTCTGTCCTTTGATATCTACTTCTTCATAGGAAAAGAAACCGGAATCCCGGAGAACCTTCAGATATTCTGTAGTCCCGGGATATCTGAGCGTTTTCTCTATCATATTGGGAACGTCGATCGTTTTTATAAGTGACCTTAAACCATCAGAATTCCAGGCTTCGAGTGTACCTGCCTTGTCAAAGTTCATTAATTCTGTATCCGATAGTGCCTCTCGCGTAATCAGTTCTCTGTTCTGTACAAACCTTGCCGGCCTGGTGTATTCCTCGATCACATCTATGGGTGAGAACACGGCTTTATATTCAAAAGGCCATTCCCTTAACAGTGGCAGGCCCCCGACATAACAGCGGAAATCACTTACTTTCATTTTTTTATTATGAAAACCCAGTATAATATTACTCATACCCGGTGCCACCCCGCAATCAACCACGGCCGTAACATTATTCTTTTTTGCCAACTGATCGAGCTCAAGGTAATCTTCCGGCATAAATGAGATATCTACTATATTTTTCCCAGCTTTAATTACTGATTTCAGTGCGCTGAAACCCATGTGCCCGGGAAGGGCCCCGATCACAAGATCAAACCCGGCTACCTGTTTTTCAATTTCCCCGGGAATGCCGAGATTGGCCTGACGGGTTTCCACATTATGTGTGTTCAGCCTGTTGAAAGAATCAGTATTCAGGTCCACGGCTGTTACCTTATAATCTGAGGAAAGATCTATAGCTATTGCCGAACCGACGAGTCCTGTACCGAACACTATGATTTTATTGCTCATATTCCCAAAGGTTTTCAGATCTGTATTCAGCAAGAAATAAATTTTCCTGTGTGCATTGCTATATATTTATTATTTTCAAGCCTTGATACATCCAAAAATAGAAATAACAATATTATAATGCTATTAAAGAATGATCGAACATGAAAAAAACCACTGGAAATAACAGATTAATGGGAGAATTACCGAAAATTGGCATCCGTCCGGTCATAGACGGACGACTGGGTGGGATAAGAGAATCGCTTGAAGGCCAGACAATGGACATGGCCAGGAGTGCTGCAGAGTTTCTTACTTCCAGCCTGAGGCACGCAGATGGTTCAGCGGTAGAATGCGTACTTCCGGAGCGCTGCATAGGAGGCGTGGCTGAATCCGCAATGACTGCCGAGAAATTTGCCCGTGAAGGAGTCGGTGTTTCGCTTACGGTGACACCATGCTGGTGCTATGGCTCCGAGACCATAGATATGGATCCCAATCTTCCCAAGGCCATCTGGGGATTCAACGGTACAGAAAGACCCGGGGCGGTTTACCTGGCTGCCGCACTGGCAGGACACAACCAGAAAGGGTTACCAGCTTTCGGTATTTATGGACGGGACGTCCAGGATTCCGGTGACCAGGTAATCCCTGCTGATGTTCGTGAAAAACTGCTTGGTTTTGCCAGGGCCGGACTGGCAGTAGCAAGCATGAAAGGAAAATCATATCTGTCACTGGGAGCAGTTTCAATGGGAATTGCCGGGTCAATTGTCGATGAGCATTTCTTCCAGGAATACCTTGGTATGAGAAATGAGTATGTTGATATGTCAGAAATATCAAGGCGCGTCAATGAAGGGATATTTGATAAGGATGAATTTAAGCTTGCTTATGAATGGGTACGGAATAACTGCAGTGAAGGAGCAGATGTGAACCCGGCAGCAAGGCAGCAAAGCAGGAAGAAAAAAGATGAGATATGGGAGTATGTTGTTAAAATGACCATGATCACAAGGGATCTGATGATAGGCAATCCAAAGCTTGAGGAGGCGGGATACGGTGAGGAAGCCCTGGGAAGGAACGCTATTCTGAGTGGATTCCAGGGACAGCGGCAATGGACTGACCATATGCCAAACGGGGATTTTATGGAAGCCATGCTGAACTCCTCATTTGACTGGAACGGCATCCGTCAGCCTTTTATGGTTGCCACCGAAAATGATTCGCTGAACGGGGTGGTCATGCTCTTTGGACATTTACTTACCGGGAACGCCCAGATCTTCGCAGATGTAAGGACCTACTGGAGTCCGGATGCCGTTGAGCGTGTAACAGGAAAAAAGCTTCAGGGAGCCGCCGCAGCCGGTATCATTCACCTGATCAATTCAGGATCGGCTACCCTTGACGGAACGGGTCAGCAGGAAAGGGACGGCCAGCCGGTTATGAAACCATACTGGGAAATCACCCGGCAGGAAGTAAAGCAATGCCTTGATGCCACGACCTGGTACCCGGCGGTGCTGGAGTATTTCAGGGGTGGTGGTTATTCATCCAAATACCTTACAAGGGGAGGCATGCCTGTAACCATGTCACGGATAAACCTTGTACGCGGACTGGGACCTGCCATGCAGATAGCCGAAGGGTACAGTGTTGATATTGATCCGGATATTCACTCCGTACTGGATAAGAGAACCAACGAAACCTGGCCGACAACCTGGTTTGTTCCAAGTATTACCGGAGAAGGAGCCTTCAGGGATGTCTATTCGGTAATGGCTAACTGGGGAGCCAATCATGGTGCTATCAGTTATGGCCATATAGGAGCCGATCTGATATCCCTGGCTTCCATGTTACGCATCCCTGTATGCATGCATAATGTTTCGCATGAAAAAATCTTTCGTCCCAGTGCATGGGGCGGTTTCGGAATGGATCCGGAAGGCTCCGATTACCGTGCCTGTGCGAATTATGGTCCATTATACAGATAATAATAAATCAGATGAACAGGAAGTATTATAATATGTATGGCAGCTTACTTGTTTCCAGCTTGCTGCTGCTTGCTTCTGCCAGCTGTTCGACAGAAAAGAAAAAAGGGAAGATTATGAATGAGAATGAATACATGGAGGGCAGTTATGCCTATGACCTGGCCTTCCTTCAAAAGCACACGGATCCAATTGTGTTAGAGGATGAGTCAGGGAATTCAGCTCTTATTGTGGTTCCTCAGTGGCAGGGACGGGTCATGACCAGTACGGCCAGGGGAGCGGAAGGAACAAGCTTTGGCTGGATCAATTATGAACTGATCGGGTCCGGCCGGGTTGAAGAACATATGAATGCATTTGGCGGCGAGGACCGGCTATGGCTGGGGCCCGAGGGAGGTCAGTTTTCCCTGTATTTTAAGGGAGGAGCCAGTTTTGACTTCGAGAACTGGTTTGTGCCTTCGGCAATCGATACGGAAGTATTTGATATTGTGGCACAAGAACAGTCGTTAGTAAGGTTCAGGAAAGAAATGAAGCTGCCTAACTATTCAGGATTTGAATTCCATATGCTGATTGAACGTTCAATATCACTGCTTAGCAGTGAGGAAATATCTGATTTGCTTGATGTTGCCATTCCTCAGCAACTTAACTATGTAGCTTATACCGGGACCAATGTAATATATAATAAAGGTGAAATCGGATGGACCCGGGAAACCGGAATGCCCTCAATCTGGATCCTGGATATGTTCAGTCCCTCACCCGGTGTTACCATTGTGATCCCTTACAGGGAAGGTCCCCAGGAGGAACTGGGCAGGACAGTCACCGATGATTACTTTGGGAAGGTCCCCCCTGACAGGCTCATTATTGAAGAAGGTATCATCTATTTAAAGGCTGACGGTAAATACAGGTCAAAGATCGGGATCAGTCCGCTGAGGGCGCTTCCACTGGCAGCCAGTTACGATGAATTGACTAAAACTCTTACCATTGCCAGCTTCAGCCTGCATGAGGGTGTCACGGATTATGTAAACTCCCGATGGGAAATACAGGAAGAACCCTTCAGCGGGGACGCTGTGAATTCATATAATGACGGTCCCCTGGAGGACGGTTCCCAGATGGGTCCTTTTTATGAACTTGAAAGTTCTTCGCCTGCAGCAAACCTGGCACCGGGTGAAAGTCTTGAGCACATTCACTCAGTTATTCATTTCCAGGGAGAAGAAGAATACCTGAGCCTGATCACTGAACAGGTTCTGGGTATTTCAATTAATAAAATAAAAAGTATATTTAAATAGTTTTTTTAACTGCCTGTTTGGCTGACCAAGCAGGTTTGCTGGATAATAACCATACAGGATTACTTATTGATAATTACTGTTTTATAACCATTAAATTATAATCATATGGTAGGTTTTCATTGGTTAGACTGGGTCGTTCTGGGTGCTTTTTTTCTGGGATTAGTTGCCATTGTGGTATGGGTAAGCCGGATGAAAGAGGATACCTCTGCCGATTATTTCCTTGCAGGAAGGGATGCCACCTGGTTGGCTATAGGGGCCTCGATATTTGCCTCAAATATAGGTTCTGAACATCTTGTCGGACTGGCAGGTACAGGTGCTCAAAGCGGGATGGCTTTTGCCCACTGGGAAATGCAAGCATGGGTGATATTGATCCTTGGCTGGGTATTTGTACCCTTTTATGCCCGAAGTATGGTTTATACAATGCCTGAATTCCTGGAGCGGAGATACAATGCCGGTGCACGTTCATTATTGTCGATAATCTCCCTTGTGAGTTATGTGCTGACAAAGGTAGCTGTGACTGTTTACGCAGGGGGAATAGTCTTCAAGGAAGTGTTCGACCTTGATTTCTTGTACCTGAAAATATTTGGTGCAGAACTGACCATAGATTTTTTCTGGGTTGGTGCCCTCAGCCTGGTCATACTGACCGGGATCTATACGGTTATCGGAGGTATGAAAGCCGTCCTCTGGACTTCGGTTTTTCAAACACCCATTCTGCTGATTGGATCCATTACCATCCTGATAATAGGACTGGCAAAAGTAGGCGGTTGGGCAGAATTACAGTTGATTTGCAACGAGAATGTAACACAATATGGAGACAAGATGATGAGCCTGATACGTTCCCCCAGGGATCCGGAGTATCCGTGGACCGGGGTGATACTTGGCTCGGCAATCATAGGGTTCTGGTACTGGTGTACCGACCAGTTTATAGTCCAGCGTGTATTGTCAGGAAAGAACCAGACACAGTCAAGACGTGGAGCTATCTTTGGTGGCTATCTGAAGCTTTTACCGGTATTCATATTCCTCATTCCCGGAATGATCGCCTATGCCCTCAACGAGAAAGGGATCATTGTTCTTACAGATTCGGACGCTGCTTTCCCAACACTTGTTTCCTCCTTGTTGCCCATTGGATTGAAGGGAGTGGTGGTCGGCGGACTCTTAGCTGCATTGATGAGTTCACTGGCATCATTATTCAATTCCTCATCCATCCTGTTTACCGTTGACTTCTATAAAAAGTTCAGACCTGATACCAGTGAAAAGAAACTGGTATTTGTTGGCAGGATTGCCACAGTGGTAATTGTCATCCTGGGAATTGCATGGATACCTGTTATGAAAAACATCGGGAAGGTACTGTATGAATACCTTCAGGATGTGCAATCCTTGCTCGCGCCGGGGATCGCATCGGTGTTTTTTGTGGGTGTTTTCTGGAAACGTGCCACACCTGCTGCCGGATTTACAACACTCATTGTGGGTTTTGTGCTGGGTATGACACGGCTGGCACTGAATATCTTCATTGAACGCCTGAATCCCGAAGCATTATATTACAGGATAATACTGGAGCCGAACTGGCTGCATTATGAGATATACCTGGCAGCCCTCTGTGTTACTCTGATGTTCGTCATAAGTTTCTTCACCAAACGGGCCAGTGATGAACAGCTGCAGGGACTGACATTCGCTTCATCCAGTCCCGCCCAGCGAGCGGCAACGCGGGCCAGCTGGAACAAATGGGATGTCATCCATTCGGTTATCATCATTTCAGTTGTGCTGGCATTTTACATCTATTTCTGGAAGTAGTAATTAAAAGAATTTAAACAAACCCGTATTCCCGGCTTCTTGCGAATACGGGTTTTCTTTTGAAATTAGTTTTCAACATAATTATTAACATGAATAATTATGGCAATAATATTTTAATGAATTGATATATAAGATGATAATAAATTAATTGAAATATTAATTGTACGTAATTACATACGCAAATACTTGTTTTTTATTTATTGTTGTACTATTTTTGCCATATGAAAGTTCATTTCTATCTCGACAGGCGCCGGGATAAACAGCTTGACCTCCCTGTTTTTCTGCATTTCTGGCATGGAGGGGAATTGCTCAGGGTATTTACCGGAGTCCACTGTGACAGCAATGAGTGGGATAAGAAAAATGAACGGGCAAACAGGAAATCAAAGAAAGCCGGAAAGATAAATACACTTCTGGATTCACTGGAAGAGGAAATAGTAAGATATGTTTATAAGGCTAAGATGCTGAGACGCAAGTTTACCGTAAAGGAAATGAAACAGGATCTCAGCTTCCTGCCTGGACAAGAATCAAAGTTCTTCCAGGTATGGGACGAATTCGTCTATGAAAATATAAAAGAAAAATCATGGAAGGAAAGTACCATTAACAGGTTCTGGGCTGTAAAATCACACCTGAGCTCACTAAACGAGAGGGATGCCCTTACATTCAGCCTTATTGACAAAGAGCTGCTTCAGAATTTTGTTGAACATCAGCTGAGCCGGGGATTAAGTCCGAATTACGTCCGGAAAAATATGGATGTGCTCAGGTGGTTTCTCAACTGGGCAAGCATTAAAGGTTATTTAAAAAACCTGGATTATAAAAGGTATAAGTCCCCAGGGACGGACCCTGCTGCAAATATACGTCCTGAAATTTCCCTCTCAGGTGCAGAACTTAACAAACTTATTAATCTGGAACCGGACAATGATATATCCATGCTGGTCAGGGATGCCTTTTGCTTCTCATGTTTTACCGGGATTACATTTAATGATCTTAGAGCCATCCAGCAAAGGAATATCAAAGGGAACAGGCTTAGTTATACTCCCGGTAAGACCAGCAATAAGATCAGTCTGGAACTGTCCGACCCGGCCAAATTCATTCTTAAGAAATACATGGTGGAATCTCTGCCGGTACTTTTCCGGCTACCCCTGCTTCAAACCTATAATAAAACTCTTAAGGAGTTAGGCCGGCTTGCCGGAGTCAATGAAATAATAAAAATCAGCTACAGGGGGAAAATGAAAACGTTCCGGAAATGGGAGCTTATGTCTTCAAGAGCATCAAGAAACACATTTGTAAAAATCGGTGTTGATAGCGGGATAAGCCTTGAAATAATGTCAGGTCTGTTGGGTTATTCTACTGCATCCCTGAGTAAGTATTACCAGGTGTCTGAGGATACCAGGGAAAGAGCAATTATGAAAATCAGCCAGATAGTTACTACATAATATATTTTAATGAACATGGAAGAGCAAAACAAGGAACTGGAATTACATTCGAGGATCTCTGCAAAAATTTTCGAGACCCTTGATGAAATCTCTGATGAAGGAGAAGATGGTAGCATAAATACCAGGACAGCAAGAAGGATCATAAAAATGGTCAGGAATTTTAATTTTACGCGCGAGGTACTGATGGAGCGATTCAGGTCCGGATTAATAAACCAGAAGGAATTCAGGATGGAGCTGAATCTTGAAGGTCAGAAATGCATAGATTCTATCAACCGGATCATGACAGAATCTGCATCTCTGGCGACTATTTAGGATTTAGCCATCTCCAGTATAAGCGGATTTCTTTCAAAGATAAGCAGGATATTGTCCCTGTAGTCTCAGCTGTTCCCCAAGTCCGCCGGAATAATCAGATTATTCCGGCGGACCTCTTTTTAATTTCCTCTGTTAAAGCAAAATTTGCTGACAGCAGCCCCGCTATATGTACGTATCAGGGAAGGGGAGGATTCCCCTCTCTGGAACATAAGGATATATGATAATGCATCCTTCAATGATGTGAGCGACCTGGCCTCAGCCAAGCTGGCACCCTTACTTGTGGAAGGTGCTGCATACATGAATTGCCTGGTTGTTGCCATAAACTAAGATATCTGAATCTCACGCTGCTCAGGTACATTTTTGTTATCTTTTTTTATCTTTGCCTCGATTAATGGACCCGTAGCTTAATTGGATAGAGCACCTGACTACGGATCAGGAGGTTGGGGATTCGAGTTCCTCCGGGTTCGCTTTAATAAGCAGCCACTTATAAGCTTGTTTGTTTGTAAGTGGTTTTTTATTTGACATACTGTCTTAATTCCAGGAAATTGGATTGATTATTGACTTATGCATGTCAACTTGCATGGCAAACACGGATCCGGAGAAAAATAGGATCTCCGTAAAAGTCTTAATTTCAGTGTTATGATAGGGGGGAGGTACTGATCAGACTTCTGATCACAGGTCTAATTCTGTGTAATAACCAGTTTATAAACCACCTTGACTAGTGGTTTAAATACCATACTTATATAATACCAGAAAACAGGATAAAACGATACCACCTAGAATAATAATCTCCTTGAGTTCAAAGTCTTTGTCTTTTAGATGTCATTGATTGTGGAAGATGATTAACCAATAGGGCCAATCCATAAGTCTTTTCTGTACTGTAGCTGAAATGATTTATGTGAACTACTTCCATGAGATGGTCTATAAAATTCAATCCTTTTATTTGTGTATAATTATTTACGCATAATCCAACATATACAACATACTATGTTGCATTCTACCACAATTTGCGAGTATTTCATATTATACCGCAATTATTTTTTATTCAATTATCTTTCTGTATAATATGTATATATTTACTGTAATGCCGATATTGTCAGTAGAATATAAAGTTAGATCAATAATTATGGAAATTCAGCTTTTAAAAAATCAAGATATTTTACCAACAGCAGAAGTATTGGAAAAGGTGCTTGGTAAAAAATATCCGGTATTCAAGGAGTTTATGAATACTGCAGAATCGGAAGAATATAA
>CAZILN010000039.1:0-5539 GCA_964540005.1 uncultured Bacteroidaceae bacterium
ATGCAATATATTATCGGTGCCATCTGGACACAGGAGTTGTTCAACCGTTTCCTTGTTGAATCCAGCGGGTACGAAATGCCTGTCAGCTGGACTGAAACCCAGCTTGGACATTCCGGAGACCGTACCGGTTTTGAACTGTATGTTCCGGGGATGCTCATCCTTGCCATCATCATGATGATGTTTTCGGCTACTGCGGCCATTGTCAGGGAACCTGAAATGCAAACCCTGAAAAGACTGAAAATCTCCAATCTGTCTGCAGTTTCATTCCTGACCGGGGTCTCCCTGGTTCAGATAATCGTATCGGCTGTTTCACTACTGCTGGCATTGCTTACGGCCATTGCATTGGGGTACCAGGTGATTCCGGGAACAACAGGCTACCTGGTTTTAATAGCATTTCTTACAAGCCTTTCAGTGATTGCATTCAGCCTGCTTTTTGCAGCGTTCTGCCGGTCGATAAGGGATGTGGCCATTATCGGAACATTTCCCATGCTGGTCTTTATGTTCTTTACCGGTGCCGCCCTGCCTATGAGCGGAGGTACTTTATTCACTATTAGCGACTATGAATTTACCCTTAACGGGATCCTGGCTCCTTCGCATGCCATAACAGCATTGAATAAAGTACTGCTTTTGGGACAATCGCCCGACCAGACAATTCCTGAAATACTGGCACTGATAATTGTAACGGTGATCTATTTTATACTGGGTGTGTGGGCTTTCAGACGCAGGCATATGGGGGCTGAATAAAAGACTATAAAAAGAATTTCTTTTTCTGGTGTATTTGTTATAAATTGATTTTAAGATCAGTAAGCATGTTCATCAATCTGACAACTTTAATAAACTATTGATAATGAATAAAATACTCGTTTATTTATGCACCTTATCTATGTGCTTCTGGCTGACAATCCTGATGGTACCACTCTCGGGCCAGGACGGATTTGATGATCCTACCAGGGCATTATACATACTTGATATATCAAAATATGTGGAATGGGATGACAGCATACAAAGTCCTGCAGACTTTAAAATAGGGATACTGGGAACCGATTATGAGTTTTATTACGAGTTGAGTGATATGGCCAGGAGCCGTGAATTCATACAGAACAAACCCATAAAGGTTTTTCTATTCAGGGACATAGACAGGATTGAGAAGGTACAGGTACTGTTTGTACATGTTAAAGAAGGATTCAAAATGAACCAGGTACTCAAGCAGACACAGGGGAATAATACACTGGTAATTTCCGAAGGCTATGAATTTCAGCAATCCATGCTTAATTTTATTGTAGTGGATGGTGAACCGCGTTTTGAAGTCAACGAAGCCAAATTAAACGAAGAGCATCTGCAGGTCTCTCGTCTCTTCCTTGCACAGGCAATAAAAACCAAGGCTGACTGGGAAGAATTGTACCTGGTCACGGATTCTGAACTGGAAAAAGAAAAGGAAATTGTCAGGCAGCAGTCCGTGGTGATAGATTCACAACTGGTGGTCATGGATGAACAGGAACAAGAGATAAAAGATCAGCAGGCCAGGCTGGGACAACTGAATGAGGATATTGAACAGAAACAGAAAACCCTGGAGGAAAAAATCGCAGTCCTGGGAAAACAGGAAAAAGAGATCAACACCCAGAAAAAACTGATCAGCCAGCAGCAGGAGGAAGTCAGCAAGCAAAAAGAAGTACTGGATGAGCAGTCAGCCAGCATCAGCCAGCAGCTTGAAAAGATTAGCATTCAGTCCGCAAAAATAGCTGAACAGGATACTGTCCTGATCGAACAGCTTAAAGCCATCGAGAAGCAGAAGCTGCTCCTGTATTTTGCCATCATCGCCCTGGGACTTCTTGCGGGACTGGGATTCTTTATTTTCAGGGCCTATCAGATAAAGAAAAAGGCCAACACAATACTGGCGGATAAAAATGAAAAGATCTCCCGCCAAAAAGATGAGATAGAAAAACAGCGGGATGAGATCAAGGAGCAAAAAGAAGTGGCTGAAAAACAACGGGATCAGATAGCCTATCAGAAGCAGCATATCACTGACAGCATAGAATATGCCAAGAAGATTCAAACGGCACTGCTACCCTCGCTGGAATTATTCGCTTCTGATATAGATCATTTTGTGCTGTATAAGCCCAGGGATATTGTAAGCGGTGATTTTTACTGGGTGGGACGCTTTAACGGGGACCAGATCATCATAGCGGCCGATTGCACGGGTCATGGTGTTCCCGGAGCCTTCATGAGTATGCTGGGAGTAAGCCTGCTTAATGAGATCATTGTCAACAAAGGGGTTATGCAGCCTGACCTGATCATGAACCAGCTGAGGGATGCCGTGATCAGTTCTCTGGGACAAAAAGAAGAAACAAGTGAGATAAAGGACGGTATGGATATGTGCATATGTAAGTTTACCCCTTCCAGCAGGGTACTTCAGTTTGCCGGGGCCAATAATCCCCTGTATATGTTCAGTGGTGAAGAATTAACCGAAGTAAAGGCGGATAAGATGCCGGTGGCTATTTATGAAAACATGAAACCATATACCCTGCATGAATTTAAATTGAAAAAAGAGGATACTTTTTATATTTTTTCGGATGGGTATGTGGACCAGTTCGGGGGGCCAAAGCTTAAAAAATACCTGAGCAAAAACTTCAAAAACACACTGCTGGAAATGCAATCAATGTCCATGCTGGATCAGGGAGCCAAACTGGATGATATCTTCGAGGAATGGAGAAAGGAGGTCGAGCAGATCGACGATGTAACGGTGATCGGTGTAAGGGTATGAGAATGAGTTGACCTAAGAAGGAGCAGTTTGATATTCTGGTCAGCAATCAATTACACTCTGCCTGAGTAGTATTTCCGCCAATGGTTACGGGGGACCGGTCTTCATAGTCTGCAATCTCATCTTCAGTACATAATTCGACACAATCGGTGCGTCCTGTTTCATTCCAGTCTTCATCATAGGTTACCAGGCAGCATTCGGAGCAGCCGTCACCCAAAAGACCTTCGCAGCCGGACATCATAAATGTTATCAGGAGGAAACCGAAAATAAGTTTAAGAATGTTTTTCATAATTAAGGCTTTATGAGGTGCTTGTTAGTGTCAGATTACATACCGGTATCAATGAATAAATTTAATTATTAAAAGGTAATTTATGCAGAGCAGGGCAAAAAAGTTTTTATTAGTTTAAGAATATCCGTCCCGGAGCCTCGGGATAACATCCGTTTTGCTTTCACTGTTCCCTGGCGCACCGGAATCCTACATTGAAATCTACCCAGTAGGTCCGCAGGCTCTGCCTGAAATGAACGGTAGAGCAGCCGATACCGGATCTCCAGCCTCCTCCCCTGACCGTATGCCGTTTACCATACAAGGGTCCGGGTGGATTTTCATATGGTGATTCCAGGTAATAATCCTTATCATAGAAATCCAGGACCCATTCCAGAGCATTCCCTGACATATCATATAGTCCGTATGCATTTGCCGGATATGATCCCACCTTCAGTGCCATACCCTGGGTGGGATAGTAATTGGCCAGGCTTGAATCCATCTCATTTCCGTTTGGATAGTTCATGCCAGCCAACCCGCCCCTGGCTGCATACTCCCATTCGGCTTCTGTGGGCAACCTGAATCCTTTCCATTCTGCATAAGCCTTTGCATCTGACCAGGCAACACCCACGACAGGGTGGTCGGGAAATTTCAGCCCGCTTTTGAACTTCTCCATGCCCCAGAATTCGGGATATTTATGACCATTTGCCTCACAAAATTCGGCGTACTGTGAGTTGGTAACCTCGTATTTATCGATATAGAAAGAATCTATCCGGACGGTATGTGCCTGGTTGTCAACGAATTGCTGGTCGCTACCAGGCTGTGTGCCCATGATAAATTCCCCACCGGGTATTAAGACCATTTCATGATCGGTAATTATCGGTTCCGGACTGGATGTCTGCTTTTCCTGTGTACAGGAAAGCATCAGTAATAAAAGAAATGCTGGCAGAATGGGTTTTTTCATTATCTGTGTTTTAAGCCTGACTGCTCAGGCAGTTGATGATCAGGTTTTCAATGCAGCTTTCATATCAGGATTATTTCAGAAATTCTGATCCAGTTTAACATAAGCCCGGAATACAGGGTTATCATAGGCACCCTTGATGCCCTCAAAAAAATGATCGTTCTCTGATTCCTTTCCTCTCATACAGTGCAGCGTTATGTTTTCGCCATAATGTGTCTCTGAGAGAAAATTCATCTGAAATTCCCTGATATTGCTCTTTTCATATACCTGGGCATCAAAGCAATTCTGTATCCATTCAATATATTTTCCGCTGTTTACGTGCTTATTGATGTCGAGATCAGAGTAGTGAACACCAATTTCCCTGCTGTGTTCAGGATCATCAACCGCAGGGAGCTTACCGGGTACTTCTTCAATGCTGTGTTTCCCGGTGTTGTAATTATACAGTTCAGCAAAATCAGTAATCCTAACGGGTCTCCCCGTAGCTGAATCTATAATCAACCAGGCAGTGGTTGCAAGGCATATGGTATCATCATGAGCGGAACTGAATCTGAAATCACGCAGGGCAAAAAGGCGGCTGATCCCTTTGGGCCAGGTCTCAAACAAGATGGTATCGTGCATTCCGGGATATTTCAGCATTTTCACATGAAGCCTTGAAAGCACCCAGTATTGCTTATGATCCTGGAGATCATCGTATCCCCAGTGAAGGGAATGGGCATGTCTGGAAGCGATATCAAACAGGTAATTGCAGATATAGTAAAATTTGATCCGTCCGTTGAGATCAACCACATGAGAAGGTATTTCAAATTGTTCTTTCCAGATTAATTCACCGCTGTTCATTTGATATTAATTGAAACTGTTAATATGATGAAGGTAATAACTTTTACAGAAAAGAAACAGGAATTACCTGTATTATTAAAGTCAAAACAACCATTTTATCAAGGGGAATATACTGGACCATGCCGGTATATCAAAACAGTTCTGGTATCCCTCCCGGACAAGCCCGGATACCTCTTTAGGCTGCCGGAAAAAAGGTTTGTTCAGCATTTTTTTCCTGAAAAAGATCCTGCTGATTGGTTCTATAATAAATTCCTGAAGGAACATCCACACTACAAATCCGGCGCCTGTCCAGTCAGTAGCATAAATACGGGGGAAACTGCTAAAATCATAAAGGAGAAACAGGACCAGCAGCCAGGCCAGAATCCTTACCAGCATTAAGCGGGTAAACAGAAAGGAGATCTTGGACCTGGTACCGCTTATAAGCAGTATTAGCGAAGAGATAAGACCTCCTGCGATCATCCCTGCAGTGAATTGCCACAGCCAGCTGTCATCCGGAAATAAAAAAAATGATGCAATTATGGATGTAAGCTTTACTATGCTGATGACGGAGTGAATAATAAAAGCCTTTTTACTTCTTGGGAGGATAATTTTTTTATATTCCCTTTTGGTTTTTACCTGATGCCAGATGGGTCCGATAAAATCCAGCTTGATATCGCGGATTTTCAGCATTTCTATGCGATAAGCTAAGGAATTTGCCTTTTTACCACTGCAATAGCGGCAT
>CAZILN010000040.1:0-6166 GCA_964540005.1 uncultured Bacteroidaceae bacterium
TTAACGTGGTGAACAATAACTTTGCCTGTGTAAACGGAGGCTTTGCTTACTATATATACACAACTACTGCCATCACCTCATCGGATTACAATAATCTGTTTACCACATCGGACAATCTTGCCTACTGGGGCGCGAATGTCGTCAACCTGTCAACCTTACGCGGAACCAGCGGCATGGATCTGAATTCGGTATCAGTCAACCCGAAATTCCTGTCTGCTCACAGCTATTTATCAGGACAGGCAGGCCTGCATCAAAAAGCGACTCCACTGGCGCTGGTCACTGTTGATATTGATGGCACACCCCGTGATGCGACAACCCCGGATATAGGCGCTTACGAATTCTATTGTGAAACACCTGCTTTCAATATTGAGGTATTGCCATTCTGCTTTGGCGACAGCACTACCTTTATGGATAAATCAACCGGTATTGCCCCGGGTTCCTCCTTCAGCTGGGATTTTGATAATGACTATAATCCTGAGAAAACATCAGATACAGGAAGGGATACGGTAAGATACAGGTTCGTAGAAACAGGAACCATGACCGTCAATTTTATCGTTTCACAAATTGCCGGTTGTAATGACTTTGAAGCAGTTGTTGTGGATGTTAATCCTTCAGTAGTATTTGATGTCGAGATTGATGGAGCATACTGTGGCAACGATAACGGGAAAGCCACGGTGCATATCCTCGAAGGCTCAGGGCCATTTAACTACAGGTGGTCAACCGGCAGCAAGGATTCGGTAGCAGACGATTTGGCCATCGGGACCTATACGGTTGCCGTCAGTGATGCAAACGAATGTTCCACCACCGAGACAGTAGAAATTGAAGATGCGATGCAGGTTAAAGTTGTTGAACTGAAAGGGGCAACCTGTGGCGCCGATGACGGTTCGGCTGCAGCAAAAATTTCCGGGGGACAGTCCCCTTATGAATTCATATGGTCGCCAAGCAATGAATTTAATGATACCAGCTTCCATCTGGCTCCCGGACTGCATACTGTTAGAGTCGTCGATGCTAACAACTGTTATGTCCAGGAACAAATCTCAATTCATAATGATGGAAGCGGTCCGCAGATAGATACTATAGCGATAACAGTTAATGATTGTTATGGTGATCAGATGGGTGCCGTTGACATAGATATCACAGGAGGAAGAACACCCTATGTCCTGCAGTGGTCTAACGGAGAGAAAACAATGGATATAGACAGTCTCGCAGCAGGCCTTTATGAGCTGATAGTTCTTGACCAGGACAGCTGTGCTGCTGCAGCCAGTTTTGAAATAACTCAGCCTCCAAGGCTCAGCGTTTCATCTAGAGTTGAAAACGCGAGCTGTGCCACTTCAGACGGAAAGGCCTTTGCAGAGGTCAGCGGGGGTACTGAACCCTATTTCTATTCCTGGTCTACGGGAGATGTCTTTCAGATAGCCGAAAACCTTGAGGCAGATATATATACGGTGACTGTGACTGACATCAATGGCTGCCAGGAACTTGAACCGGTCATAGTAAACAATGTCGGTGGACCGACTGTATCCATAGATTCTTTGACAGGTGTTACCTGTGCCGACCAGACCAACGGGGCCATTGATATCAGTGTGAGCGGCGGGACACCATTGTATGAATATTCATGGGAAGGGCCAGACTTTTTTACAGCAGCAACTCAGGATGTTACAGGCCTGCTCCCGGGTGAATACCAGGTCAGGGTAAAAGATGCTGCCCAATGTGATGCCCTTATTTCGGCCGTCATAATGCAGGATCCTCCGGCAGTGAATGAGATCTGCCTGGTTACGGTGGATTCCGTTTCAGGCAAGAACCTGATTATGTGGGAAAGGAACGGGGCAGCCGATATCGACCACTACAATATCTACAGGGAAAGTTCACAGAAGAACGTATACCAGCTGATCCATAAACTTCCCGTAGCTGAAGAGACCAAGTATGTTGATTCAGTGGCCGATCCGATGATCCGCTCCTGGAAATACAAGATCTCGGTAGTTGATGTCTGTGGCAACGAATCTCAAAAAAGTATTCCTCATAAGACCATGCACCTCACTATTAATCTTGGATGGCCGGATAATACAATAAACCTGATCTGGGATCATTACGAGGGATTCGATGTAAGTACATACAGGGTCTGGAGACATGCCGATGGAGTATGGTCAATGCGGGATGAGTTTGCCAGCACCAGTACCTCATGGACCGATCCTGATGCACCTGAAGTAGGTGATCTGCACTATTTCGTTGAGGTAGTCCACCCCACCGGTTGTACTTCAACTGAGCTGAAAGCTTCGACGCTTAATACCTCACGTTCGAACAGGCAGACCACATCACGCCAGAAAGGTTCAAGTATATCTGACCTGAACGCAGAGCTGTATAAGCTTTCTGTCTTCCCGAATCCGAGTACGGGAGTATTCAATATCGGCCTGGATCTGGATAAACCGGAAGATGTTGATCTTAAACTGTTTGACCTCACTGGAAAGTTGATCTTTGCAAATAATTACAAAGGTGAGATCGGCCGGACCCATATTGAGATAGATCTTTCAGGGTATGCAAACGGCATGTACTATCTGCACCTGAAAACTGAGAACGGCCTGTTTAACAGGATACTGGTTAAGGAATAGATCTTTAAACTAATCAAGGAAACCCCGCTATTACACGCGGGGTTTTTTTATTTTCGTTACAATATGTTTTTACTATTTTTGTTTCCATGCGTCTAGTTGGTGCCAGATATATCTTGCTTGTCCTGCTGGTTAATTTCAGCATTGTTCCAACACACCTGTTGGCACAATCCGAAAAAGGTTTACTGCCGATATTCAACTTTTCACCCAAGACCTATCTTGCGGACAACCAGAACTTTGCTGTTCTGCAGGATCAGCGCGGGGTAATGTATTTTGGGAATAACCGCGGGATACTTGAATATGATGGTGTTGGCTGGACCCTGATTGATGCCAATGAATCCGTTATCCGTTCTCTTGCCATTGATAATAAGGGGAGGATATATGTTGGCGGGATTGACGAATTCGGTTACCTGGCATCAGATTCGATCGGTAATCTGCGTTATAATTCCCTTATATCATTGCTTGATGAAGACTACCAGTATTTTGGTGACGTATGGAAGACTTTTGCTACAGAAGATGGAATTATATTTCAAACATATGATTATATATTCATCTATAATGATTCCATTTCTGTTATTCTGCCGCAAACCTCTTTCAGGGAGGCATATTATGTTAACAATGCGCTTTATGTCCGACAGTATGATCTTGGGTTAACCTGTCTTGAAGATGGAGTTATCAAACCTGTTGAGGGAGGAGAGCGCTTTTCTGATGAACAGATCTGGGGGATGGTACCCCTGGAGAACCTGGACATCCTTGTTGCCACAGCTCATGAGCTGTTGAGTATGAAAACAGATGATGGACAGAATAATAGCACAAGCATTCAAAAGATACATTCAGAAGCTGATCCATATTTTAATCAATATGACATTAACTCCATACTTCAGATTGACAATTCAAGCTATTCCATAGGCACCTGGGGTGGAGGGATAGTCCTGATTAACAGGGATGGAGAAATTCTTGATATCCTTGATAAAATTTCCGGACTGGGAGATGATATTGTCCAGCATCAACTCCTTGATGACAGGAACAATTTATGGCTGGCTCTATCGCATGGGATAGCCCGCGTTGAGATCCTCTCACCTCTGACTTCATTTGGTGATGCATCGGGGTTAACAGGTACCATCCAGGCCATTACAAGGTTCAACAACACCATCTATGTTGCCACCATTGCCGGACTTTATTACCTCACCGCAGAAACAGCTACTGCTGATCAGGATGAAGTCTTTTCGAAGCCAAGATTTGTCCTCTTAGATGATTTGGCTTTTGAATGCTGGGGACTGGAAATTTTCTCCTATGATGGTGAAGAGCTACTGCTTGTTGTAAACAATGATGCTATCAGGGCTGTTGACAGTCATAACCGGATTTCTGAGGTGCTGGTCCCTGATGATTATACTTACGAGGTTTATCAGTCAAAGCTGGTGCCACGAAGAGTTTATATCGGGCTGGAAACTGGCCTGGCATCAGTTTACAGGGATAAGGGCGTGTGGATTGATGAGGGACGTATCGAGGGTATCGAAGAGAACATTGACCAGATGTCAGAAGATATGATAGGAAATTTATGGATGGGAACTCCTTCCCAGGGTGTGATCAAACTCAATATCCTGTCCCTTGATGGAGACCAGATGAAAGAGGTCAAGGTTTCCAAGTTTGATACGGCATTTGGCCTGCCGGAAGGTCCTACTATTGTATCACAAATTACCGGACCAGCTGTTGTGGCTACCACTGAAGGATTATTTATATACAACCAGGTTGAGAATTCCTTCAAACCGGATACGTCTTACGGGATGCAATTTGCCGATGGCTCTCATTATATTCACCGTATCAGCGAGAACCGTGAAAAAGGCATCTGGGTAGTAACCTATATTGCAGAACCCGAACAACCCGAGGACGAGTTTAAGGCTGGGTACCTGGAATCTTTGGATAATGACCGGTTCCAATGGATCACCGAACCATTCATAAGAATTACAGAAGAGAACCTGTTTGATATATATGTTGATGAACAGAATGTTACATGGTTGGGAGGTAACAGCCTGTACAGGTACGATATGGCTAATGACAAAGACTATAAGCAAAGCTTCAATACGCTGATAAGGAAAGTTACCCTGGGTTCCGATTCACTGATATTCGGAGGTGCGAATTTTGATAGAAAAGGAATGACTGTACTGGATCAGCCCTCCCAATTATTTTATTCTCTTAAATACCGGTATAATTCTCTCATATTCGACTATGCAGCACCTTCCGGTGAGGATGAATCCTTTCTGAAATTCAGCTATTTCCTTGAAGGTTTCGATGATGGCTGGAGCAACTGGTCCGGCCAGACCTTAAAGGAATACACCAACCTCAGGGAAGGCAGTTATACCTTCCGTGTAAAAGCAAAAAATGTATATAATCATGAGGGAGAAGAAGCTACTTTTACATTCAGTGTACTCCCGCCCTGGTACAGGACTATATTTGCTTATATCGGATATGTAGTATTCTTTGTGGTATTTGTATATACAGTTGTCAGGGTCTATTCCAGGCAGTTGCGGGCCATTATCAGGGAGCGTACAGCAGAGGTAGTCATGCAGAAAGAGGAGATCGAAATGAAAAACCAGGAGATCACTGACAGCATCCATTATGCCAGCAGGATACAAACTGCGATATTACCGCCAGTTGATTATGCGCAAAAAATCCTTGCGGACAAGTTCATCCTTTATCTGCCCAGGGATATTGTCAGCGGTGATTTTTTCTGGTTGCATGAACTGGATTCAAAGCTTATCACTGTTGCTTCTGATTGTACCGGACATGGTGTTCCGGGAGCCTTCATGAGCATGCTGGGAGTGGCTTTCCTGAATGAAATCGTCAGCACGGTTGATTCCATTCAGGCTCATGAGATCCTGAATCAGCTACGGGATCATGTCATTAAATCACTCCATCAAACCGGGGCAGAAGGAGAGAGCAAGGATGGAATGGACATTGCACTCTGCATTTATGATCTGCAGAACATGAAACTGGAATTCGCAGGCGCCAATAATCCGCTTTACCTTATCCGTGATGAGGAACTTATAACATACAAGGGCGATAAAATGCCTATTGGTATCCATCAGCTTGCAGATGAATCCTTTACCCTGAACGAGATTGACCTGAAGAAGGGTGATATCATGTATACCTTCTCCGACGGGTATGCCGATCAGTTCGGCGGACCAAAAGGAAAGAAATTCATGTCTAAAAAGATGAAGGAACTATTCCTGGAGATCCATAAGCTGGACATGGACGTACAAAAGAAGATCCTGAAGGACAGCTTATACAACTGGATGGAAAATCATGAACAGGTCGACGATGTGATCGTGATGGGAGTCCGCGTTTAAAACCTGCTGAATATCTGCAGATTAAGCTACTGGCAGTGCTTCTTGTATTGCTTCCTGATTTTGTAAAAGGTGCCCAGCTCGTAGGCCCGGTTAAAATCTTCACAAATTAGTTCATCCTCATACTTCAGTTTGAGCCTGGTCATCCCCCGTAAGGCATAATAATTGCCATTCCCCTGATGCATATCCAGGGATTTCTGTACATCTTCCAATGCTTTA
>CAZILN010000041.1:0-2617 GCA_964540005.1 uncultured Bacteroidaceae bacterium
CATAGGCTCAGAAACAGCATGGGATCTGCTGAGCAGTGGCTGTAATGACAGCATCTGGTATACCAGGAGCAGCGCCCTGACCGCCCTGGCCAGGATTGATCCTGAAAAGGCCAGGGAATATATATTCAGGGCATTGGATGATGAGCATTCTGGTGTCAGGAGAAATGCCGTGTTCCTGATTTTAGAACACAAAATATCAAACAGCGAGGAGGCACTGAGGAAAATGCTTGATGATGAAGATTACGAAACCCGGTTCTTTGCACGCCAGGCTTTAAAAATGATGGAAGAATAGATGAACAAACCAAGAATTCCCATACGCCCCCAGCCTGTTGACCTGCTGATAGAGATGCTGGGGCTTATCTCATTACTGCTGCTCCTCTTCCTGCCACTTATCTATTTGAACCGTTTGCCCGAAGAAATTCCTGTACACTTTGATATTACGGGGCAACCCGGTGCATACAAGGCAAAAGGAGCAGTCTGGATACTCCCCCTGACCGGTTTATTCTTTTTTATATCCCTATCCTTTCTGAACCGATTCCCCCATGTATTCACCTATCCTGTCAGGGTTACAGAGGAAAATGCAGAGAGGCTGTACCGTATCGGGACCAGGACCATAAGAATACTGAAAACCCTGCTGGTCACCTTGTTCCTGTTTACTACTGTTACCATCATTTATTTGGCCATAGGCAAATCCGTTACAGGCATGAATATTATTATTCCGGGTTTTATCTTTCTGATACTACTACTGACAGGTGTGATGATATACAAAATGATAAAGAATAAATAGGCAGTAAACTCAAGAATTTTGAAAAGTTTTAATATACCTTTATGTTGAAGACCCTGACTCTGCTCTGTTGTTTGTATATTTGAATTAATCAAACCAAACCACTGATCATGTTAAAACAGTCCACTATCCTCCTGATTGCATGTTGCTTATTTACCGCATTACCATTAAACGGGCAAGACTTACCCGATTCTGTCCTGCTATCTGCAGGGAAAGCTGTTGAGATAGAATCTGAAGTGCTTTCCCGGACAAACAAACTCTTCATTCATCTGCCCATTTTTTTTGAACCTGGCCAGGAATACCCCCTGATTATTGTGCTGGATGGTGAAATGTCATTCAAATCCTTTGCCAGTATCACAGAACTTATGGGTTTCCAGGAACTCATCCCCCACTGCATTGTAGTTGGCATCCCTAACGTTGACAGGAACGGGGATCATGCGCCTGTTATAGAAGGATACCCTGAAAGCGGAAGGGCTGATCTTATGATAGAATTTTATGAAAAAGAACTATTTCCCTACCTGGAAGGTCATTTTAACATCTCGGACCGGATCCTCTGGGGACATTCATTCGTCGGAATGTTTTCGAGTTATGTAATGCTTAAAAAACCAGCACTCTTTGACGGGTATATATCCACCAGTCCGACATACCGTTTTATTCCCGAACAGCTAAGCAGTGTCAACCTGGAGGAACATTTCAGTGGGCAGAAGATCTTCTTTTACTTTTCCTACGGATCTCTTGAAGTACCCTCCGATATGGCCACAGCCTTTGCAGAACGTTTAAAGGCCGAAGCACCGGAAAACCTCACTTGGTACTACAGGATAAGCGATAACAAGAACCATGATTCCAATGCCATACATTCCTACATGGAAGCCCTCGAACTTTATTTCAATTCAGAAGACAGGTAAATCATTAGATTTTCAAAAACAAGCATCCAGATACAAACATTATTTAACTCACAATTAAAATGAAAACAATACTCGTTGTCGGTGGAACCGGCATGCTCGGACAGGCTGTTGCCAGGCAGCTTCAACAGGATGGATTTACTGTAAGGATATTTTCAAGAGACCGTACAAAAGCACAGGAGTTATTTGATGATTCTTTTGATATTTTTGAAGGAGAACTGAATGATCCTGAAACACTTCAACCTGCTGTGGATGGCTGCGACGGGATATATATCAACCTTTCAGGAGAGATTGTTGGTCCGGGCACAGCCAATGTTGTTTCAGCAGCTAAAAAGAATGACATTAAGCAGATTGGATTCATCTCAGGAGCCACGGTCAGGAAAGAGAACAGCTGGCACCCGATGATCAAAAATATGTACCTGGGCGAGGAAGTGTTGAAAGACGGAGGCGTCCCCTATACCATATTTAAACCGGGATGGTTCATGGAATCCCTGCCCCGCTTTGTGGTTAAAGGAAAAGTGATGTTGCTTGGGAAACAGGAAACCCCCTGGCCCTGGGCCTGCGCAGGTGACCTGGCCAAGATGGTAACACGGTCATTTCAGGTTGAAGGGGCAAAAAATAAAAGCCTGTGGATAAAAGGCCCGGATATTTTGACCCTTCCTGAAGCGCTCAGGCGGTATTGTGCCGTCTTCCATCCCGAAATAGCAAAAATCAAGCCCATGCCCTGGTTCATAGCCAACATCATGGCCTTATTCCTTCCCAAAGGATTTAAATTCATGATTGGCATGTTCAGATATTTCGATACACATGAGGATGAAGGGGATGCATCGGAAGCAAATGAACTGCTTGGGGCCCCTGCCACAACCCTGGATCAGTGGATGGAAATGATCAGGAAGGATCAGGATTGAATTACGCGAGCGCATTCCCCGAA
>CAZILN010000042.1:0-4446 GCA_964540005.1 uncultured Bacteroidaceae bacterium
GGTATAATATTCCTTGATCCTTTCCTGCTGCCATAATTTTTCTTCACTCAGGCGATCCAGCTCCCGCAGTGCAATAACATGCGGCGGATCCTTTGGACGGCTATAGGTTAACAGGGGTCTGTCCGATTTCCTGCGTCTGAAATACCATACTCCTGCTGCTATAAGTAACACAAGCAGCGATCCGCCCAGAATATAGGGCCATAACTCAGCCGCAGTAAGCGGTGCGCCAAGAGGTGACTTAATGTCGAAGATTCTACCGGCTGAATCTACAGGCACCGTATATACAGCAAGGTAAACAGGGTTGGAGAAAATGCTGTCGGACCAGTCACCTGCCGAGAACCTGAACTGTACCGGAGGGATGATGTACAGGCCCGAATCAAAAGAAGTGAGCAGGTATCTCTGTTTAATATTTATCTGTTCATCCTCGCCCATACTGGTATCGGGTGGGAACTTCTGCAGAATTTCTATCTTATCGATAATGGTATCCGAAAATTCGGGGTACTCCACAAAGAGCCCCGGAGGCTGTGATACACTTAATATAAAATTGAACTGGTCACCGATCAGTACCTGGTTGGTATCCAGTTCTGTTTTTATCTCAATAAACTGGGCCCGGGATTGTTGCAAAGACATACATCCGGCCACCCCGATGAAGATAATCACTGCAATTTTATTCCACCTCATATGCTCCGACATATCATCTTTTCTTAAAGAGGTTTATCAGTGGTCTCACATAGTCTTCATCCGTTCGGATCTTAACCCAGTCAACGCCTGATCTGGTCAGCACAGATGAGAGTTTTCGCTGTTCTTTTTCCCACCAGCGTGAATAATCCACACGTACCTTACGGCTGCCTGTATCTATCCAGAGCATTTTTCCGGTCTCGGCATCCTTTACCCTTATAAAACCTACCGGTGGCAGTTCTGTTTCACGGACATCGTATATCTGCAGGGCCACCACATCATGTTTCCTGTTTGCAATACGCAGTGCCTCATCATAGTCCTCATCTATGAAATCAGATATAACAAAGGCTATGCTTCGTTTTTTAATGGCATTTGTCAGGAACCTCAGTGATTCCGATATATTGGTCTCCTTGGCTGCCGGCTGGAAATCAATTAGCTCCCTGATGATCCTCAGGATATGCTGCCTCCCTTTCTTCGGGGGAATGAATTTCTCTATCCTGTCACTGAAAAGTATTACTCCTATCTTATCATTGTTATGAATAGCTGAGAATGACAGTACTGCGGAAATTTCCGTGATGATGTTCTTTTTCAGCATGGATACTGACCCGAAATTCCTTGATCCGCTGATATCAATAAGCAGCATAACGGTCAGTTCCCTTTCCTCTTCATAGATCTTAACATAGGGATGGTTGAAGCGGGCAGTAACATTCCAGTCAATTGACCTGATGTCATCACCGTACTGATATTCCCTCACTTCACTGAATGCCATACCCTTCCCCTTAAAGGCAGTGTGATATTCTCCGGCAAAAATGTTTTTGGATAATCCTCTTGTCTTGATCTCAATCTTCCGAACTCTTTTGATCAGTTCCGTTGCTTCCACTTTCCAGAATCTTACTTTGGTTATTCTTCCGCTTTCCTGGTATCAAGAACAAAATACCATTCATCTTTTTTCAGGGTAATTTTATAGGTAGAACCTTCATGTTCATAAGTCCATGTATCATCATCCAGCTTTTTATACTGCAGGTCCAGTTTTCCTTTCATTTTTGTTTCCATGGAATAATCGCACATGTGTTTTGAGAACTTGCATTTATCCTCATCGTCGAAAACAAAGATCATGGTTTGATTCTGAAACCTGTCGGTATATTTGATCATGTTGACAGCAAGATTCCTGGCCGATTTATCTTCATGAAGTCCTTTTACCTGTGTCTTCATAAGTTTCCTGACCTCTTCCTTCTTCTCTCCGATAAAATGCTGGGCATTGCTGACGGGAAGGCAGAATATTAAAAGCATTGCAGTTATGAAGGTTCTTGACAGCATAGGCAGATGTTATGGTACTTCTATTGTATTCAATATATCGTTAATGATGTCTTCGGGTACAATATTTTCAGCTTCAGCTTCATAGCTTAGCCCTATCCTGTGCCTGAGCACATCGTGACAGACCGCCCTGACATCTTCAGGGATCACATAGCCCCTGCGCTTTATAAAAGCAAATGCCTTTGATGCAAGTGCCAGGTTGATACTTGCCCTCGGTGAGGCGCCGTAACTGATCATATGCTTGTACTGATCCAGTCCGTTCTGCTCAGGGTTCCTGGTGGCAAACACTATATCGAGGATGTATCTCTCGATCTTTTCATCCATGTATACTTCCTTGACAATGTTCCGTGCTCTCAGAATATCGGAAGGTTTTACGATCTTTTTGGCCACGGGGAAATCCTGTGCGAGGTTTTCGCGGACAATGAGTTTTTCTTCGTCCTTACTCGGATAATCAATTATTACCTTGAGCATGAACCTGTCAACCTGGGCCTCGGGCAGCGGGTAGGTCCCCTCCTGCTCGATCGGGTTCTGGGTGGCAAGGACCATAAATGGCTGCTCGAGAGGATAGGAAATGCTCCCGATAGTCACCTGTTTCTCCTGCATGGCCTCAAGCAGGGCACTCTGTACTTTGGCCGGCGAGCGATTGATCTCATCTGCCAGGATGAAATTGGCAAATATCGGTCCTTTTTTAACAACAAAATCTTCCTTTTTCTGGGAATAGATCATGGTCCCTGTCAGGTCCGCCGGAAGCAGATCCGGAGTAAACTGAAGCCTGCTGAACTCGGCATCTATGGTATCTGCCAGGGTTTTAACAGCCAGTGTTTTTGCCAGTCCGGGTACCCCTTCCAGCAATACATGTCCGTCGGTTAACAGGCCAATCAGCAGGCTCTCCACCAGGTGTTTCTGCCCAACAATAACCTTATTGATCTCCAGGGTGATCATGTCAACAAAGGCGCTCTCCTTCTCGATTTTTTCGCTGAGCTCCTTAATATTCACTGTTTCATTCATTCGTTTGAAATGTTGTAATTAAACATCATGTTTGTGTCAATTGTAAATTCGATTGCAAATTTAACACATATATATCCTAAGCTCCGAGTTAAAAAATGTTAAAACCTGCACAAAGTACCTGAATGCCTGTTTTTACCTCATAACCCTCATCTCCAGCCTCATATTGTCAGGATACTTAATATCTGTACATGCTTTCCTGTTTCCCTCCGTTTACCGGGTCAGCATCCATTACCCAGACGCCTCTTCCATGTGTGCCTATAACAATTATATTGTCACGCGGATGTATGACCAGGTCATGCACATAGGTGGATGGCAGGTCACCCAGTACCGACCAGCTTTTACCTGAGTCCTTGCTTACATAGACTCCAATATCCGTACCAACATATAAAATGTTCCTGTCCACAGGATCCTCGCGTATCACATTGACCGGACCCAGGGGTATGTTTGCTGATATGTCTTTCCATGTACTGCCGAAATCATCGGACTTCCATACATAGGCTGCAAAATCGTCATCCCGTTTCCCGTTCTGTGTCAAATAGACAGTTTTCATATCATACTGTGAAGCCACTACCCTTGAGATCCATTTGTTCTTAGGGAGCCCGTTCAGTATCTCGGTCCATGTGGCGCCGCCGTCTTTTGTGCGATGCAGCCTCCCGTCATCGGTACCTGCATAAATAAGCCCGTATTTCAGGGGTGATTCGGATATGCTCGAAAGTACCTGGTGCGGGATATCACCCATTTTTTCTTTGTTATTATAGCTGAGATCCGCACTGATCTTCTCCCAGGTCTGTCCCTGGTCTTCTGATTTCAGGATATACTGCATGCCATGGTAAATGATGGACGGATTGTGGGGTGACAGGATGAAGGGCGCTATCCACTGTCCCCGCAGGCGCGGTTCATCAGGAAAGGTGGCAGGAAGGATCACCTTCGAGCTGGCATACCAGTTATCAGACATTTGGGTCCGCATAATGGTACCGTAAAATCCGGCGGAATATACTATATCGGAATTATCGGGGTCAATAGCATGGCTGCTTCCCTCTCCTCCGGGGGCACGGTCAAATTCAACGGGCCTGATCCGGTCACGGCCATAGGAAAGATCCACGACTCCCACATAAGATCCGTGATCCTGCACCGAGCCATAGACCTTGAAAGGATCGGACATATCGTACTGGATATTAAAAAACTGCACAAGGGGAAGGTTGTCCAGGTAACAATTCCAGTTTGCTCCCCTGTCATATGATACACAAATACCGCCGTCGTTCACATTTACCAGGTAATCGGTGTTTTGAGGATCTATCCAGAGTCCGTGATGATCGCCGTGCATGCCCCTTAAGCGACTGAATGTCTTGCCTCCGTCAGTGGATACATTCAGTGCAAGCCCCATGGTATAAATGGTATTTTCATCGACAGGATCCACGCGCATCTGTCCGAAAACCCATCCATAGG
>CAZILN010000043.1:0-3404 GCA_964540005.1 uncultured Bacteroidaceae bacterium
CCTTGGTTATTCATGGGAACTATGGTCCGATAACCTGGTTTTTAATGCGGGTACTTCCACCATCATCTTTAATAATTACTGGGCTTATTTTTACGGAGATCACCAGAATGATACGATAAGTTACAATAATCTGATCTTTAAAAATTCCCAAGGCTATATTTATGACAATTCAATTTTTAATACACTGGGCATATTTAACGGAGCAAACATTTATTTTGAGAATGGTTCAACTACTGAAGTTAATCTTCTGGAAGGGGTAGGAACTCCATCCAATACCATCCAGTTGTATGCTTCATCATCCGGCTCACACACGCTGATAGATAATGCAGGTATTTCAGAAATCAGTTATGCCAATATACAGGGAATGCAGGCCACGGGGGGAGCTGTCTTTAATGCCGTTGAAAGTTCGGATGACGGAAATAATTCTGGCTGGACCTGGTTAGACGATACTGATCCTCCCAGTTTTATCGCCGGTTACCCAAACGGGGATGATATACATGAAAACTATGTAAGGATGGCCACAAAGATAAATGAAGGAGCCACTGTGTACTATGTACTCCTTAATGATGGTGCAGCAGCACCCTCGGTAGCCGAAGTGATGGCCGGGACAGGTGCAGGTGGAGCCGGTGCTTTACAATACAATAATTTCACCATCTCCAATATAAACGACATTTACTACAGGGAGGTATGGGGCCTGAGTATGGGGACCAGTTATGATATGTACTTTGTGGCAGTCGATATGGCATCCACTCCCAATACCCAGGATACCACCACACTGCTTGAAATAACCGCCGGATCAGCAAGACCGCCAGAATTTCTTGATGGATATCCTTATGTCTATAATTCCGGTGAGTATTTTGCAGACATCTATATGGAACTCGATGAGTACTCATATGTTCATTATGTTGTTCTGCCTGACGGTTCCGATGCTCCCACTCCTCTTGAGGTAAGGAACGGCACCGGATCAGGGGGTGAAACAGCAATTCGATCCGGCAACCAGTATATTTATCCGTTCCAGCTTAACGATATATATATCAGTTCCTTGCCGGGTGATTCCGCCATGGACATTTACCTGGTTGCCAGGGATCAGGCCTCCTCTTCAAATCTTCAGAATACGGTGGTGAAACTGGATGTTACAACAGAGCCCTATGCAGCTCCTGTTTTTGAAGCATCTCCCTATATAGGTTCATCATACAATAATGGATTCGATTTGGTTTTTGATATGGATGAATCCTGTCATATAAACTATGTAGTTATGCTGGACGGATCAACTATGCCGACTGTTGAGGAGGTCTTAAATGGAACCGGATCAGGCGGAGCCGTACCGGAAGCCAGTGGTCAATTAAGTGTAGGGAGTTCCAGTAATTATTGGAGGACCCTTAGTGGCCTGGAGGAAACCACCGCCTATGATATCTACCTGGTGGCAGAGGATTATGTAAATCCGCCGAATGTCAGGGACAGCGTGATCCAGCTTGACGGGACAACCACTGCGGATAATTCAGCCCCCTACTTTTACGATTATTATCAGAAATATATTGATAATCATCAGGTTACTATTACAGTTTATTTAAATGAAAAGGGAACGGTTTATTATGTGCTGGTAAACGACACCACCGTGAATCCAAGCCCGGCCGAAGTAAAAGCCGGACAGGGTCCGGGAGGCGCTGCAGTTGTGGCGGCCGGTTCAATTACTGCTGATGTTTTAAATCAGTATTTCGACGAAACCATTTCGGGTATGTCTTCCCTGACGGATTATGATATTTACCTCATGGCTGAAGACGACAGCGATCCGCCCAATGAAATGACCTATGTCGAAAAAATCGATGTTACCACCACACGGGATCCCATGGATTACTACTGGGTGGGCGACGGCGGAGACTGGAGCGAACTTTCACACTGGGCTACCAGTTCGGGCGGATCCACTTATCATACCGAGCTGCCTACATCAATTGATAGTGTGTACTTCGATGAGAATTCATTCACAAGCATTGGTCAGACAGTATCTGTTAACCAGAATACATACTGTAATACCCTTGATATGAGCGGGGTTACCCACCAACCCAGGTTTGAGCACAATAGCAGCCTTTATCTGTACGGGGATCTGATCATACCGGATTCGGTGGACTACTATCTCTGGAGGGTATACCTCAGGGGAACGGGTACCTCCCTGGTTTCCATTCCCACCAGCGACGATGGTACTGATAACTTGTATTATCTCTATGCAGACGGTCCGGGTATCTATCATTTTCCCGAATCCGACAGCCTGTATGTGAGATATACCTTTTACCATAATGAGGGCACAGTGGTCATCGATCATCCCGTTTATTTCTCTAGGTTGGCAATTGATAATAGCACCAAGGTGAGAGAATTAATAATTAATGCCGACCGGATAGACATAAATAACCTCGAAAAGTATAATTACCCGGAGATGTCCCCAATAACTGCCCCGGGTACGAATATTCATATCCACAATCAAATCTATGGTAATAATGGAATAGAACTTCCATATGTTACGCTGACAGGCAATGTAAGCATTTATGGCAGTAACAGTTTTGATACCCTGTTAATCGAAGAGGGCAATCAGATCATGCTCGAAAGCGGGGAAACCCAGACCGTGGATCAGCTGGTTGCAGTGGGACAAAAAACCGGGCTTATTTCTATCAGTGCCACGACGGAGGGATCACAGGCGACCATCAGCCAGCCAGCGGGTACTGTAAATGCTGAATACCTCATATTGCAGGATAATAATGCAACAGGAGGGGCCGCATTCAATGCAGATAATTCTATTGATGCAGGGAATAATACAGGATGGAACATAACTGCCCCTGCATTCTCTGATTATTACTGGGTCGGGGGCACCGGATCATGGAGTGATCTCGGCCACTGGTCCACTACTTCGGGAGGGGTTGCCAATCATACCGAATTGCCGGGACAGTTTGAGAATGCCATCTTTGACGAGAGTTCATTCGACGCAGCAGGAACGGTTACCCTTGATATGGATGCGTCGGTGAAAAATTTAGATTTCGGCAGCGTTGACGAGCAGCTTACCGTCAATTACTCGAATTCCAATGGATTTGAAATTTACGGTTCCCTGCTGTTACCCGATGCCATTAACTGGCAGGTTTATCAAGTCTATTTCCTTTCGGATTCTGCCGGAAATATTATTCAAAACGGCAGTAATCTTGGAAGTTCCAATGTATATTTCTACGGCTCAGGTGAATATACGCTTACCGATTCCACAAGCATGCAGTATATGTATATCCATTCCGGGATACTCAACCTGAACGACCAACCCCTTAGGGTCTATCGCATCTATATTGAGACCAGCGACAGCAAAACCATCAATCTGGGATCATCCAATATTTATGTTGATGCTCAATGGTATATGAGCGCTTCCAATATTA
>CAZILN010000044.1:0-2227 GCA_964540005.1 uncultured Bacteroidaceae bacterium
CTGCAATAGTGATCCTTATCACTGCATACGGTGATGTTGACCTGGCTGTCAGGGCTATACAGGAAGGAGGAACGGATTTTATTGTAAAACCATGGGATCCGCAGAAACTGCTGGCAACGGTAAACTCGGCCTATAAACTGCGCCAATCAAGGAACGAGGTTAAAAACCTGAAATATGCCCGCCGCTATTTACATGACGATATAAACAGACAGTTTGATGCTCTTATTGGTTCCTCTCCGGGTATGACTGAAATGCTGGATACTGCCCATAAAGCAGCATTATCTGATGCCAGTATACTGATCACCGGCGAAAACGGCACCGGAAAAGAGTTAATTGCAAGAGAAATACACCGGATCTCTGATAGATCAGAAAACGATTTTATAGGAATTGACATAGGTTCTCTTAATGAATCCCTTTTCGAGAGTGAAATGTTCGGGCACGTCAGGGGGGCATTCACCGATGCACAGGAGGATCGTGCAGGAAGATTCCAGGTAGCATCCGGAGGCACCCTGTTCCTTGATGAGATCGGCAACCTGTCCATGAATCTTCAATCAAAACTATTGCGGGTGCTGGAAGAAAGCAAAGTCACTCCAGTCGGTTCAAATAAACCCCTGCCGGTTAATACCAGGTTAATCACTGCCACCAACAGGGATCTGAAGGAATTGATCAGCAACAATGTTTTCAGGGAAGATTTCTATTACCGGATTAATACTATTGAGATCAGGATACCGGCCTTGCGGGACAGGATTGATGATATCCCTTTACTGCTTGACTATTTCCTCAGGAAATTTGAACAGAAATACAACAAACCGAAATTCAGGATCAGCGGCAAAGCATATGATTCACTGGCCGCCTATCACTGGCCGGGTAACATCAGGGAACTTAAGCATATGACTGAAAAAACAGTGGTCCTGAATGAAACAGGTATATTGGAAGCTGAAGATTTTAATATGGCAGATCCCATGCAATCCTCTGACCTGCAAACCGGGAATCTACGCCTTGCAGATATTGAAAAATCAGCCCTGGTTAAGGCCCTGGAGACAGCAAAAGGGAATGTCAGCAAAGCCGCCAGAATGCTGGATATCTCCAGAACCACACTGTATTCAAAAATGGAAAAATATGGTCTTTAAGCGTTTCTACATTCAGGTTATAATAAGGGTATTGCTCATTTTCGGCAACTGCCTGTGGCTCGCCATTGAATTGCGAGATCCACCCAATATTTATACGGTTATATTTCTAGGATCTTTACTTATAATTCAGACTCTGGTCCTGATTCAATATGTAAATAAAACCAACCGGGAACTATCCAGGTTTTTTGTATCCCTGAGAGACAAGGATTCCTCTTTTTCCCTTATACCCGATGACAGGACAGGCAGTTTCAAAGAACTGGCAGAGATCATAAATGAAACAAGACAGTTGATCCAGGATACACGGATTGATAAAGAAAAACAATACCGCTACCTTCAATTCATTATCAGTCATATTGCTATAGGTCTTCTTAGTTTCAGATTAGATGGCAGGGTAGTACATTACAACAGGGCAGCGCAGCAGTTGCTAGATATCGGAGAATTACAGAGATTGGAAGCATTGAATATCCTGCATCCGGAATTTGAAAATATATTATCAGGCATGAAGCCGGGACAATCAAAAATCATGACAATTAATCAAAAGACACAGCAATTACCCCTGCTTATTAAGATGACCGAACTATTATTCGATGAAGAATCCCTGAAACTAATATCCATCCAGGATCTTCAGTCCGAGCTGGATGAGCAAGAGCTGATCTCATGGAAAAGGCTGATCAGGGCACTTAACCATGAAGTAATGAATTCCCTCACTCCTATCCGTACCCTGAGTCATGCTATTGACAGGTCTTTAATTGAAATCCCTCCTGGTAAAATAGAAGCCGGTGTATTAAATGACATTCAAAACAATACACGCCTGATCGAACAGCGAAGTGCTTCCCTGATAGACTTTGTGCAGAAATACCGGGACATTACCAGGATAGATGAAATTGCTACAGACAGGATTGACATGAAATTACTCTTTGATGAGGTCACGGGTATTTTCCAGGAAGAATTTAATAACCATAATATTCATTGTCAGGTGAATATTGAACCACCCGGGCTTTTGCTTAATGGTGATGTCAACCTGTTGAAGCAGGTACTGATCAATCTAGTTAAAAATGCCATCGAAGCTTTGCATGATATTAAAAATGGAAAAATCG
>CAZILN010000045.1:0-16952 GCA_964540005.1 uncultured Bacteroidaceae bacterium
AATTTATACTTCAAAAAAATGGGAATTCGGTATGATATTCCTGCTATCTGCTTTTGTACTTATTCTTTTTCTTCTCTTTCACGGCCCATTGACCAAAGAACTTACATCTGAAGGAGGGGTAATGTTGAATGTATTTGCACCTGCTGAGATAATACATATAGCAGATTTGATGATGGCTTTTACTTTGTCATTTTTCCTTATATCAAATATATTCAATATGTATCTTAAAATCATTGGCAGGAATGCGAAAATACCTCTTTATATATATGCAAAAGAGTTTTATTTACTCATTTTTCATTTTATCTCTCAATGGAAATTTAAAAAATGTGATTCAAGAAATTATTGGATCTTTCATTGGATGCTGATGGCAGGCTATGTAATCCTGTTTATTCTTATTGTTGGGTTTCTTCCCTGGTTCCAAACAGAAAAAATATATCCATGGTGGCATCCACAACGAATACTTGGCTATTATGCTACACTGGCACTTGTTATGGGTGTCCTTTATTTTGCTTATGGCAGGTATAAGAAACATAAAGAGCATCATAAATACTCTCATTATACCGATTGGACATTCCTGGTATTATTATTCTTAACCGCACTGACAGGAATATCAGTTCATATATTCAGAATTAACGGATTGCCCATTCTGACCTACTGCAGCTATGTATTGCATTTAATGGTGCTTTTTCCAATGATAATGATAGAAGTACCTTTTTCCAAGTGGTCTCACCTGGCATACAGGCCGTTTGCGATCTATTTTGCGAATCTTAAAAAGTCAGTATACATAAAACAAGAAGTAGTATTCAGTTATTAAAGAATATTTATACATGGATGAAATAAGAATTGGCGTTTATATATGCTGGTGCGGCACCAATATTTCCTTAATGGTTGATGTTGAAGGCATTGCCACAGAAATAGCTTCACTTGAAAATGTTGTGGTTTCAAAAAGCTATAAATACATGTGTTCCGATCCGGGACAAAGCTTAATTATGAATGATATTAAACAACATAAGCTCAACCGGATCATAGTAGCCGCCTGCTCACCCAGGATACATGAATTAACGTTCAGGAAAACACTGGAAAAGGTCGATATTAATCCCTATTTTCTTGAAATGGCAAATATCCGTGAACATGTTTCATGGGTTCATACTGATCGTGAAAAAGCTACAAGTAAAGCCAAATCACTTATCCAGGCAGCCGTCTATCGTGTTATACACCATGAACCACTGGATAAACGTTTTGTTGATATTAACCCGGCTACATTAGTCATTGGCGCCGGTATTTCCGGCATTAATGCAGCTCTTGAAATTGCTGATGCCGGCAGAAGGGTGTTTCTCATTGAAAAAAGCACTAAGATCGGTGGTATGGTGGCCAACATTGATCTGACATATCCTTTTATGAGTAGTGTAAAGAGCATGCTCGATCCTTTACTTGAAAAACTATTGTTACATCCGGCAATAGAACTGTTTCTTGAAGCAGAGATTAAGGATATTTATGGTTATGTCGGGAATTTTGAGACCACTGTTTATAAGAAAAATGGAAAACAAATAGATATAAAATTTGGAAATGTTATAGTAGCAACAGGTTTAAAAGCCTTTGATCCGTCAATTATTGAAGAATATGGATACGGTAAGCTGCCTGATGTAGTAACATCTTTAGAATTTGAAGGACTGTTAAAAAAAGGCAGCATTAAAACAAAGGAAGGAAAAGAGCCCAAATATATAGCAATAATTCATTGTGTCGGCAGCAGAAATAATAAATACCACGAATATTGTTCACGCACATGTTGTATGACAGCCTTAAAATATGCCAACCAGATCCGGTCAGAGCTTCCTTCAGCACATATATTCGAGATTTACGCCGACATGAGGGCATTTGGAAAAGGATGTGAGGAATTATATAGCATATCTTCAAGAAAAAATATTAAATTTTTCTTATTTGACCAGGAAAATGGCCTGCCAAATATAATTAAGGCAAACGACCAGGATGACTGCAACATGTTGATTGAATTAGATGAAATGATGGCGGGAAAAGAACTGGAAATCCCGGCTGATATGGTAATACTAATGGTTGGCTTGGAAGCTCATAATAATGCCAAAGAAATTGCCCATGCAGTTGGTGTCAGCATGTGTGGAAATAACTTCTATATAGAAAAGCATCCGAAACTGGATCCTGTCGCCACAACAACAGATGGTATATATATTGTCGGTAATTGCCAGGGGCCGAAAGACATACCCGATTCAATTGCCCAGGCAAGAGCTGCGGCTGCCCGTGTATTAAGCGATATTTCCAATGGATCAGTTGAAGTGGAAACCATAACTGCCGAGGTAAATGAAAACCTGTGTTGTGGTTGTCAGTCCTGCATTAAAGTATGTCCTTATACTGCCATTTCCTATGATCCGGTGAAAAAAGTATCAAGGGTAAATGAAATATTATGCAAAGGTTGCGGAACCTGCGGATCTACTTGTCCGTCAGGGGCAATAAAAAGCAAGCACTATACAGACAGGCAGATTGTAGCCCAGATTAAGGGATTGTTGTATGTTGAAGATAATTAATACGGCTGCTCAGTTACTCGATCCTGAAAGCCCGGTATGAATGGGGTTTTATTTCCATCCCGAAGGTAGTCCTGGCTTCCCCCATCGCCCTCCCGAAAAAGCTCGGTGCTTCCCGGGTCTCACCTTCCATGACAACGCCTGTTTCCAGGTCAGAGAGTTTTGAATAGCTTCCCGGGGAAGTAAGGGTAACTTCTACAGGTTCATCCAGAAATGATTCGACAATAAAGGTGTTGTTATCATACAGGAAAAGGCTTACCTGTCCGGGTGCCTCAAGCAGAATATCAAGATAGCCTGTCAGGGTTTCCTTGATTCTTGTAAGTATTTCGGGTGGGAACAGGTAGAGGTCCGTATAGCTATCCGGTATGGTAAGTACATACAGGTTTCCATTTGCATATCCTGCTGAATGCAGTATGGGCCAGCCATTGGTGCCGTCACGGGCTGAAATTTCCTCCCAGCTGTCGTTAGTCAGGTATTTGATCTGGGGGATCATTATGGCTTTTTCTATATGGTAAGGAGCTCCCCATCCTGCTACAAAATCCTGTACCATGGCCTTCTGGTCAGTATACCTAAGTTCGACTATATCTTCAATACCTTTACCCTGCAGGGCCTTTAGCAGACCGGATGTGATCATTACATCCTTTCCGTCCATTAACTGCCCCTTTATCTTATCCACGATCTCAGGATCGAAGCCGGCCGTTTCGGTAAGGAGGATCATACTGTCTTCTTCAGGAAATTCCGGAACAAGATCCATGGGTATACCCACCATTCCCAGGTAGGTCTGGAGGAAATCCTCTCCTACCGAATGATATGGCTTGTAGGATTTGACACCTACCGGGGTACCCAGTTCACCTGCAAAACGGTCTACTTTCTCCAGGGTATATCCTGCCACCCTGGCTACCGTGGACGGGGTTACTGTTGTCCCGTCGGGACCCTCGAAAGGCGCTGCCATCTCATCGTAGTTAAAACTGGTCGCCAGGTCCTGCCACGGAGCCCTCAGGCGGTCGTTAAATGCACGTTGAACCTGCCTGAAATCGAAAAGAGTAATCTCAGGTGATTTGGCAAACATGGTGATCCACAACTGTTCTGCATAACGGTCCGCAAACCGCATCCCTCCAGTATCCACCCATCCGCCCCTGTTCTCCCCGGGCTTGAGGTTTTCAAAATAACGGAAGATCAGGTATCCCAGGTAGGCCTGAAGATGCTGGTTACCGGAAGGATCCCGCGTTTCGGTCCCGGTATAGAGCCCGGAAAACATTCCCGGCTCCGTCTCCAGGTTAAAACCCAGTCCCTGGAAATGTTCATACCAGTTAGGGTACTTGATAACTATTTCCACATCCGGGTTGACCTTACGGGAAGGTTCAATTACCAGCTCCCGAGCCGCTTTATCCATCAGTTCCAGCCTGTAGTCCGTCCAGCTTCTTTCTCCTTTGGCCTCGATGCACAGCTTGCATTTACAACTGGTGAAAAAGAAATCATCAAGGATGAACTCGTCGAAATGCTTTGCAGTATGCTCGGCAATCTCTTTTACCTTTTGACGGTGTTCGGGATTGCTGTAACAGAATGTCTCAAACCTGTTCCGTTCATTCACGGTATAGGTTATACCACCGCCTACTTCAACGCCTTTGGATGCAAAAAATTTCTTGGCTGTATTTAATGTCTCATCATCCACGGTGATAAGGTCACGGTGGGTTTCCAGGTATATCCTGTCCACCTTTAGCTGGCTGGTGATTGTTTCCCAAATGGGTTCCAGCCATTCAAGGTCCCCCATTTGCTGCGTTTCATAAGCCCTTGAATATATGGCTACCTTAAAATTGTCATATTTGCCCTGCGACATCAAAGGAGAAGTCATGCCGGTAAGCAGCAGAAAAAGTATCAGTTTACTTAAAAGACTCATAGCATAATGATTTGATATTTTATATACTGTTAAGATAAGAATCTTTAAGCAAATTAGTATCTTGTAAATTGCCGAAACAGAATAACCAACCTTAACTCCTGAATACCATGAAAAACATCCTGACCTCAATCTTTATTCTTGCTTGCCTTCTGTTTTCCACCTGTAAAAAAGGTATGAACCAGGATACCGGGAACACTGATCTTCCTGAAAACCTTGAATATCACCTTAGCGATCCGCAGGCGACGAGTGAGGCCGCTGTTCTTTATAATAATCTTTGGCTGATCTCTGCCAGTTCAATATTAATAGGTCACCAGGATGCCCTGGCTTACGGGATGGGCTGGAAGGGGGATGAGTTCCGGACCGATATCAATGATGTCTGCGGTGATTTCCCGGCAGTTTTTGGCTGGGACCTGGGACATATCGGGGATTCCCATAACATAGACAGTGTGCCTTTTGACGGAATGCAGAAATGGGCAGTTGAAGCCTATAAACGAGGAGGCATAAATACTTACAGCTGGCACCCGAACAATATTGTATCGGGAGGAGATGCCTGGGATACTTCTCCCTGTGTACCTGGGATTTTACCCGGAGGGGATCACCACGAGGCTTTCCTGGCAAAACTGGACCTGGTGGCGGACTTCTTTGCCAGTTTAAAGAAAGAGAACGGGGAGCCAATTCCTGTAATATTCAGGCCGTGGCACGAGATGACCGGCGGTTGGTTCTGGTGGGGGACCAGGTCGTGTACTCCTGAGGAATACCAGCAATTGTTCCGGTTTACGGTAGATTACTTCAGGAATGTCAAAGGTTTCCACCATATAATATATGCTTATTCCACCGATGTATTCAAATCGGCAGAACAATACCTTACTTTTTATCCCGGGGATGACTATGTCGATGTGCTGGGATTCGATGATTACCATGGCCTGAGAAATAAGCGTAGTTCAGGCAGTACTATATCCATGCTGGAGATACTGGATTCCCTGGCACATGACCGCTCAAAGCTGACTGCAATTACTGAAACGGGACTGGAAACCATACCCGATCCGGTATGGTTTACCGACGTTATACTGCCTACCATTAAAACCAATTCAGCCACCATGAATGCCTCCTGGATCCTGTTCTGGCGCAACGGTCGTCCCGATCATTTCTATGCACCCTATCCAGGGCATACCAGTGCTGAAGACTTTATCAAATTCAAGGAAGACCCCCTTACCTACTTCTTATCTGATATACAGGGTATATACGAGATGGAATAAGCACAAAAGAAGCGTCATTGGCAGGCACTTATAATCCACTGGATTATCACTTAAATTACCTGTGAAATTGCTAATACGGGGCATCTTATACAAATGTCTTCTCTGGATAGCCATTATCTCGGCCTGAATCTGGTTCTGAGTAAACGACCTGAGCGTTGCAAGTATTCCGGATTACTTACGAATCTCACATCTTCAACAGTGTAAAAAGCATTAGGATTGAACTCATTGATCTGCTCAATGATCTCCTTGATCACCCTTCTTTTATGCACTATAAATAAGATTCCAACTTCTCCTTCTCTGCCTGCCCCCTTAACAAAAGTAACATGATAATCCTTTTCACGCAGTTTTTTAATAAGCATGGAAGCATCCGCCCTTGTAATCACCCGGACAAGCTCATAGCCCAGGGCAAGCCTCTCCTCAATCTTCATACCTACAAAGGTCCCGATAGCAAATCCCCCGGCATATCCTATATAGGTGGTCCAGATTTCCAGGTTTGCCATAATACGGCTGATGGTCAGTATCCAGATCAATACCTGGAAAAAACCAACAAAAGGAGCCAGGTTCCTGTAGCCTTTTGTCACCATGATTACGCGGATAGTATCCAGTGAAACATCAGTTACCCTGGCAACCAGGATAAGCAGGGGTATTACAATATAATCAAACCACATAATTCAAAAAATATAAATTAATACTGTTTTTTGGAAGGCGGACAAAGGTAGCAAAGTTGTCACATATAAGCATATTATTACCTGCAGGATACCTTAATTGACATTTTGGAACATAAGGCAAGAAAGCACCGGATATTTCACTGCCTCCCGGTTGTGACTTAATAATAAATCCCTGTCTAAATGCTGTTGACTAATGCTCAACGATAGCAAGACCATTAGTAATTTGTTTTTAAGCTTGTTAATTTTTAATTTTAAACCAATGGCAAAGACTTATCAAAAAAAAGAAACACAGGGAAACAGTAAAAAACCTGCCGGGAAAAAAGTGTCAAAACCCAACATCCGTAAGCGGGCTTATGAGATCTATCTTGATAGAAAGGATGAAAATGGTTCCGCAGAGTCAGACTGGCTGATAGCGGAAGATGAACTGTTTTTTAACTCGGATTTTTAAACACCGGACCATCCGGCAATGTCCCTCAGAGCTGCGGTTATTGTTGCCCACCCAGATGATGAGACTATCTGGGCAGGAGGTTTCATACTTAATAATAAGGAATGGGACTGGAACATTTTTACGCTATGCAGGGCCAGCGATACTGACAGGGCCCCGAAATTTCATCAGGCAGTAAAGATCCTGAATGCTACGGGCAAAATGGATGATATTGATGACGGTCCTGAGCAATTGCCTCTGGATGAGAACATGGTCAGGGAAGCAGTTATGCGGCTTGTAACTGATACCAGGTATGATATAATCATTACCCATGATCCATCAGGAGAATATACAAGGCACAGGCGGCACGAAGAGCTCAGCAGGGCTGTGATCAGCCTGTGGCATATGGAGAAAATACTGACCCGGGAGCTATGGACTTTTGCATACGAAGACGAAGGCGGAAAAAAATACCCTGCCGCCATTACTTCAGCAGATCTTTATTACAGATGGCCCGATGCTGTCCGGAAGAAAAAAAATAAAATAATCACCAAGATATACGGTTTTGCCGGAAACAGTTTTGAAGCAAATGCGGCGGCAGATTGCGAAGCATTCTGGCAATTCAGGAATCCCGATCATGCCATGCAACGGATTAGTAGTAGTGGTATGAAACCTAAATAAAATTATTAACATGAAAGTACTTGTTCTTTATGATTATCCTCCCTCCCCCGGAGGACTGGCAACCCAGGGAGATCTGTTGTATAAAGGCTTGCTGGAAATGGGGGTTGACGCCCATGCAGCACATTTTGAATCCGCCCAGGAAAAAGAATGGTATTATCGCTGGTTTGTGCCGGATATAGTAATAGGAGTGGGATACTGGGGTCATGCACAGCACCTGATCCTGCATCCGCAGCGCTATGGTGTGCAGGCAGTGCCCTGGCTGGTGGCAGACGGATACATCGCCAACTATCATGAAGTTCTCAATGCCCTGCCTCTCATCTTTGTCACATCCACCTGGGTTAAAGAAATGTACATCAGGGACGGGATAAAGCCGGAAATCATTGAAGTACTTCCGGTCGGATGTAATACAGATGCATTCATCCACAGGGATATGAATGATCCTAAGATAAGCAGCGTCCGGGATGCCCTGGGTGTTGCCCCTGACCAGATAATGATACTGACTGTCGGGGGCGATGCGGCTTCAAAGGGGGCGCAGGAGGTTATGCAGGCGCTTGCAATTATTGATAACAGTGCCCCGGACTGGAAATATGTATGCAAGGTATGGCCGCAACCCCGTACTGAGCGACAGAACCTGGCAGACCTTCAGCTGGCAACCCAGCTGGGAATAGATAAAAATGTCACCTACACTACCAACCTGATCTCACGCAATTTCATGCCCTATCTGATCGGCGCCTGTGATATTTATGCCGCGCCATCCAGGCTTGAAGGATTTGGAATGCCGCAGGTGGAAGCCGGCTCCTGTGAAAAGCCGGTTATAGGGATAAACGCAATGGGAATGCTGGATACCCTGGTACATGGAGAAACAGCTTTCCTGGCCAATATTGCCCAGGAAGTGGTTATGAGAGAAACTGTCCTTGATGAAGAAGGAGAGGAAAAAAAACACAGGGTTGTTTTCAGCAGTCCCAGGACAGTGGATTTCCGTGCCAGCGTGCATGATATCGCCGATTATTTACTGGAACTGATGAACAATCCCGGATTGCGGCTGAAAATGGGTAAGGCAGCCAGGGAAAGGGTGGTCACACATTTTGATTACCGCCTGGTTGCAAAAAAATTCGTTGAGATCATTAAGGACAGGTTCGGAATTGAATAATGGGAACTGAATAAATCAAATACAGATGGATCCCGTCGCAAATAAAAGAATTGATGAGGCCAGGAAGGCAGCATTGAGGGTTCTAATCCACAATGCCCATGGCCCTTTTATGAAATTACCCCGAACAGCCGGTTGGGGATATCCTGAGCCCTATACCCGGGACCTCCTTATCTCATCATTAGGTATAGCCGTTTCAGGAGATAAGATGCTTCTTTCAACAATCCGGAGGGTGCTGGAAACCCTTGCCCTGAACCAATCAGTGCATGGACATATCCCTTCACTGGTCCATGACAGGAATAACAGGGGGGCAAGCGACTCCACCCCGCTTTTCCTGCTGGCTGCAGGAGTTTACAGGGATACTACAAAAGAGTACGATTTTCTCCAGGAAGCGGTTGGCAAAGCCCTGACATGGATGAACTACCAGAGTCCGGCAGACCGCAGCCTGGTGGCACAGCTGCCTACTACCGACTGGAGGGATGAGCAATGGACCACAGGATATGTTCTTTATGTAAACACGCTGGTATACAGCTACCTGCGTCTATTGGGACAAACCGAAAGAGCTGACCGGATGCTCACTGCAATGAGGCATTTTACCATTCCGCAGGAAAAACCGACCAAGCGTGCCGAAGAAGGGTTTGTCGTCCCGCATAAACCATATTTCGCTTTCTGGTCTTACAAGATCTATCATAGTGACAGGTTTGACCTGCTTGGCAACAGCCTGGCAATCCTTTCAGGCATTGCCTCCCCTTCCAGGGCGCTGGAAATGATCTCCTGGATAGAGGAAGAATGTGAGAAAATGCAACTCAACAAGGATCTTGCAGTCAGCATCCCACCCAATTTTTTCCCTTTCATACGGGAGAAGGATAATGACTGGCTTCCAAGATATGACATTTACAATCGTCCGGGTGAATACCACAACGGCGGGATCTGGCCGTTTGTCTGCGGTTTTTATGTGGCTGCCCTGGTTGCTGCCGGCCGGTACAGGCTTGCCGGGGAAAAACTGCTGGCCCTGACAGAACTCATTACTAACGCAAACGGTAAAGAACTGGATTTTGGTTTCAATGAATGGTATAAGTCCCAGGACGGGAAAGCTATGGGCCAGGACTGGCAGACATGGACTGCTGCCATGTACCTCTATGCCGCCCAATGCGTGGAGGAAAAAAGAACCCCTTTCTTTGACAGGATACGAAGTGAAGCGAACCATTCAGGTTTCTGATCAAAATATGTGAACTTCACATAATATTATTTTGATTTCGGCCCGCGATTGTCCTTTCCGGGATCAATTATGATCCTCTGGTCATTTTTATAATATGGCCTTCCCCCCCTGGCCGGGTACCCTGTTGTTGAACGCGTGAACACATGAACAATAGCTGAGATAAACCTGCACAGCAATATCCAGAAGTTATAAGGTAAATATTTGTTGTAACTATTGCTCATTGCTTTATTATAAAGATTCTATAAATATTTTATTTATTTTGACAGTAATTCCTGAAAAAGTCACACCGCTGCATGAATAATTACACATTCCTGTCCGTATTCATTATCGCTATCCTGGGACTTATTTCCCCTGACCTGATGATTACCGGAAGGAAGCAGCATATTGTATCATCTGATTGATCTGCAGTGATCCGCCTGTGAGGAAGCAACTATTAATCATCTAAGCTAAGATCCCTTTTAATATATAAACTATAATCCTTCAGAACCGGTTTGTAATTTTGAGCAAATAATGGTGATGATATTATGAAATCAGCAGTAGCCCGGTTACAAGCCGTTGTAACATTGTAGAGAACGGCAATTCTCAACAGAGCCTTTACATCAACGTCATGCGGCTGCTGCTGCATCGGATCCCAGAGGAAAATAAGAATATCAATTCTGCCTTCAGCGATCATTGCCCCCAGTTGCTGGTCTCCCCCCAGGGGACCTGACTTAAGTTTTATAATCGAACTCTTCAATTTCATCTGATCCAGGTTCTTGTTGTTGAGGGCTTCTTCAACCAGTTTCCCCGTTGTTCCTGTACAAATTAATTGATGCTTGCAAAGAATATTATAATTCCATTCAACCCACTCGATCAGATCTTTTTTTCTGTTATCGTGTGCTACTAATGCTATTCTCTTTTTACTGTCCATACCTTTTTATTGTTTTGACCAAAAGTATGCACTCTGGTCACAATAATACCTGTAACCAAACAATAATATGTGACCTTCAGCCAATAAACTGTCGAAAATATAAATCCTTCATCAATCTGAGTCAGATTAACATTATGAAAATACTGGTGATTGAAGACGAACCCAAAGTCGTGGAATTCATAAGGAAAGGCCTGGAAGAACAGGGATATGAAACGGAAGTTGCCTATGATGGCCAGTACAACAGGTACTGCTCCGGGGAATCAGAACACTAAAAGGGCAGAACTCATTTACAAAGCGGATCAAAAGCTTACAAGAGGCATTTACCGCTTTAATGTTTATAATGGAAAAAAATATATGGGCAGCATGCAGCTGAGGCTGAAATAAACCGGCCCAGGTGAAAGCTACGTTTTGCTTACTGATATCATTCATCCGGGATCCTGCAGCTATGATTGCGGGATTCCGTGACAGGAATTTCCTGTAACCTTCCTGCTGTTATTTTTCCTGCTCACTGCTTATCGTAAATCCAGGTCTCTGAGGAATCTCCCATGGGTCCTCCCTTCACCTCACTCACGATAGAGAGTTGATCCTCTTTCATCGAAAAGCTTGCAGTTACAGTTAAAGTACCCCCATCCTGCATTTCAAAGGTCGTAGCAATCTTAAGGGTCTTTCCATCCCAGGTAGCAATGGAGATGGTTTCCCTTCCCTGGAATCCTTCATTCTTGCTTTCCGAGCCATCCAGGTTGTATTTGCTGGTACGTTTATATTCCTCCCCCTGAAAACTGGAAACTGTCTCATAGCTCATCAGTTTTTTATCCTGGCTTATCGTAACCTGCTGGGGAGCAAATGAGAATTCGGCATTTAATGTGCTTGCTGATTCATTCAGTTTCCATTTACCTGAAAAATCAGGATTTTTTAAAGCCATTGCAGCAAAGGGAAGTGACACAAGGATCATTATGATCATCGCTTTTTGTAAGATCAAATTAGGTTTCATAGTGTTAAGGATTAAGTTGTTTAGATTGAGATATTTCCAGATTATCGAATGTCTGTAAGTTGAGCCAATTGAAGCTCCCCGCCGCAAGCAGCGGGGAACCGAGCTTGCGAGTTCGGCGAAGCCAATTCGCTCGCAGGATTCAAAAATATGTCGAATTTATTCATATAATTATAAATCCTACCTTGCCTCAAGTATTCCGGTTAGCCGAATATCACTGGATGAGGCTCCTATCATAAGCATCACTTTACCCTGTTCCAGTTTGAAAGCATTTGATCCTACATCCCAGTACCTGAGTTCGTCGGCTTTCAGAGTAATGCTTACCTTTATGCTCTCTCCTGCCGGAATATGGATTCTCCTAAATCCTTTTAAAGCCTTCTCTGGCCTTTCTACTTTCGAATCAGGGAAGGCGGCATATAGCTGTACAACTTCATCACTGTTCACTGATCCCGTATTCTTAACAGTTACTGAAACCTCAACGTTTTCTCCGTCGCCAACAGATGATTTGCTCAGGCTGAGATCGGAGTATTCAAATGTAGTATAGCTCAGTCCGTGCCCGAATACAAAGAGGGGCTCATGCCGGTCATACATATATGTCCGGCCATTCCTTATGTTGTATTCGAGTATGGGTGGCAACTCATCTATAGATGCTGACCAGGTTTGTACCAGGCGACCTGCCGGGCTCTCTTTCCCGAACAAAATATCTGCCACGCCGTTGCCCAGTTCCTGGCTTGACTGGCTTACATGCAGGATGGCCGGGACATGTTCCTTTGACCAGGGAATGGCATACGGAAAGCTGGATACCAGAATGAGCACCGTATTGGGATTGGCTGCTTTCACCAGTTTTACCAGGTCTTCCTGTTCCAGTGAGATGGCCTGCCGATCCACTGCTTCACGCCCGTCACTGGCTACATGGTTCACACCCCAGCCCAGTCCATAACCCAGGGGGTGGTTCCCCACACAGACAATAGCTACATCCGCTTTACCGGCTGCAGTCACCGCCGAATCTGCCATATTGCTGGCAGTAAACAACACTTCCGCCTGATCACCAACTGCTTCCCTGATCCCGTCCAGGACAGATACTTTATATGGAGGGGTGCCTGCATACCAGTCTGAAATTACCAGGTCTGCACTCGGACCAATGACTGCAACAGAAGTCAGCTCATCTAATCTCAGGGGCAGGATCCCGTCATTTTTTAAAAGGACCACTGATTTAGCAGTGGCTTTCCTGGCCAATTCCATGGCTTCCGGTTTTGTCCATGGCCTGATAGTATCGGTTATACCTATTTCCGTATAGGGATTGTCCTTACCCTCATCCATTAGTCCCAGCTTGAGCATAACCCGGAGAGTACCCTTTAGCACCTGGTCTATTTCTGCTTCATTGATTAAGCCCTTTTCAAGTGCCTGGTCCAGGTACGGCCTGTAACGGTCAAGGAACATGTTAATCCCGGAATGTATACAACCGGCCGCTGCTTCCGCCAGATCCGGGTAGTAATGATGGGAATTTACCAGCAGCGCAAAGGCGCCTCCGTCGGTACAGATGATCCCGTTCTGTCCCCACATATCAACAGTGACTTCCTTGAGTACAGGATGTACGGTACAGGGGATGCCATTATATTTGTTATAGGCGGCCATGTAAGCGCGGGAGCCACCCTCCACCACTCCTTTATAAAAAGGGTAGGAATAATATTCATGGAAGAGGCGGTCATCAAAATCAGAAGAATTTACTACCCGGTCGTTTTCGTTGCTGTTCGCCAGGAAATGTTTCATAAGGGATGCCGATTCCCAGTATCGGGGGTCATCCCCCTGCAGCCCCTTCACATAGGCCGCAGTCATTACGCCTGCAAGGTATGCATCTTCCCCGTAACACTCTTCGGTACGGCCCCAGCGTATATCTCTTCCCAGGTCCGCATTGGGTGCAAAGATTATCAGGCCGGCGCTTTTGTACCTGGAATTCTGCGCCAGGTAACGAATTTCATAGGCTTCCCAGGCAGCCAGCTGCTGATGAAGCTCAGGATCCCACATCTGGGCCAGGCCGATTGCCTGGGGAAAAGTAGTCGTAGGTGCGGCACCTTTACCCTTGACTGCCCAGTTAGCCGGACCGCTCAGTGCCAGGCCATGGAGTCCTTCCACGGTACGCGTACCCTTAACATCCAGCCTGGGTATACCCGGGAGACGGGGAGAAAGATGGGCGATTTTCTCCTCAAGTGTCATAAGGGAGATCAGGTTATCCAGGCGTTCATCGTCGGATAATTCCGTGTTCTGAAATGGATGCTCCTGTGCGCCTGCCAGGTTTGAAATCAGCAGGAAACAGAGGAATGCCAAAACTGATTTTACAGATGTTCTTTTCATTATCCCAGGTTATTGATCAGTTAAAAGATTATTTCAAAGCAGGAGGCAGGTAAACCGGCCGAATTAAAAAGATTGGGATCGGAATCATTCCGGTAACCGAACCTGATGCCCTTTGTAGATACCCCGGCATCCATTTTCACTACCACCCTGTCGCCGCTGATCTCTGCCTTTACAGGGATCCACTCCCCTTTTCCATCAAGTATTTCAAACTCCCTCAGTTCCCCGTCCCTGGCTACAAGTCCATCATAGACATATTCAAAGCGTATGGTGATCTTTTCCCCTTCTATCTGGTAAGATTTCACCAGAGGGCCGGAAACGGGCATATCCCTCAAGCCGTAATCATGATGTAGTGCCCATACCGCCAAGCGTTTCCCGGCATCTGTCTTATTCCCGGGATGAATATTCTTCAGGTTGCCGATATCTGATAATACTGCCATGCCGGTTTTCTCGGTCTTTTTGAGAACCATCCTCTGCTGGTCCCTGATAATGGCCCCGTTTACATTATCAGTTCCATAGCCTGACCAGGGGGCTATCTGGGCATAATAAAAGGGAAAATCATACCCCCAAAGGGCCCTCCATGATTCTATTAATGTGCTCAGCGCCCTTGCATATACAGCCGGATGATCGACATTGGCCTCCCCCTGGTACCAAAGGGCGCCCTTAATACAGTAGGGGATCAGCGGATGGATCATTGCATTATAGGCCCTGCCGGGTTCAACAGGTCCCCATGCCACGGGTTTCAAAAGTGCCGCATTTTCCTGCAGCAGCCTGTCCCCCGTGATGCTGAATTCAGGCATCCATACTTCAATGGGTGTGCCTCCCCAGGAAGAGTTGATCAGGCCGACAGGAACTTCCAGCTTCCGGTGCAGTTCCCTTCCGAAAAAATACATGATCGCACTGAACTGGGACATGGTCTCAGGTGTACATATTACCCATTCCCCGGTCAGGTGTTGTTGCGGAGCCAGGGCAGTACTGGTCAGCACCGTAAAGAACCTGATCTCTGGATAGTTGGCTGTTGATTTTTCTTCCTCTGCATTGTCTATGCGCATGGCAGGGGTCCATTCCATATTGGACTGACCGCTGCCAAGCCAGACTTCCCCTATTAGTATATCCTTTATCTCTATTGAGTTGTAGCCCTTTATCAGCATCTCGTAGGGTCCCCCGGCCTGGGGAGTTACAATATCGAGACTCCACTTTGACTGGTTCAATACCTTAACAGAATATTCTGTTTCCGGGTTCCAGCTCACAGTAATCCTGACAGTTTCGTTGGGTTTTCCCCAACCCCAGACGCTTACAGTGGATTTTTGCTGAAGCACCATACGATCGCTGAAAATGGCTGGCAAAGAAATATTGGCAAAACTGCTTGCGTAAAGTAGTATAAGGGTAGTTATAAAAAATATCCTGCGCATGATCATTTATTTATTGAAATTAATAAAATGTAGAAATTCTAATTTGTTTTCTCCAAACGGGCTGCCCAGCCGCCACCCGGAGCAAGCCGGACGATAATTTTATCCCCGGAAGATACTGACAGTATCTCCCGTTTATAATCAGAAGCCTGACGCTCGGCATTGATCCCGTCCTTAAAGATAGTTGCTTTATATTCTCCTTCACCTAAAAAGCTGAAATCAAGTTCCAGTTCCCTTGGATCCCAGTTGGTCATAGCGCCCACAAACCAGGTGTCACCTTTTCTGCGGGCAATAGCTACATACTCTGCGACTTTGCCATCAAGCGGTACTGTTTCATCGAAAGTCACGGGAACCCTGGTAATAAAATCTGTGGATTCCTGCTCCTGCATATAGATGGTGGGATTGTCAGAAAGCATTTGCAGGGGGACTTCAAATATGACATACATGGCCAGCTGATGACAACGTGTACCCTGGCTCATAGGGTTGGAGTTAACCGGCCTGAAGTTTCTCCTGCTTGCATTCCGCATTGCCCCCGGGGTATAATCCATTGGTCCGGCTACCATCCTGATGAAGGGGAGGGTCACATCGTACCGGGGTACGTCTTCGTTTGCCCATTTCACATTTTCCATTCCCTTTACACCCTCGTACCCTACTACATTCGGATAGGTGCGCTGCAGGCCGGTAGGTTTGAATATCCCGTGATAATCAAGCAGCAGTTTATATTCAGCGCCTTTTTCAGCCATTTCATAGGTCGAAGCGACTGCCAGCTGATCGTCACGGTCAATGAAATCTATCTTGAATCCCTTTATGCCCATAGAAGAATACAGGGAAAACACATCATCCAGCTGCTCGGTGAGCTGGGACCATAATGCCCAGAGGATAACACCTACACCCTTGGCTTTACCATGCTCAATTATCCCTGGAAGATCAAAACCCGGCCGTGTTTTAGTCAGGTCCCCGAATGCGGACCAGCCGGCATCGATGATGATGTAAGGGATATCGTTAGCAGCAGCAAAATCGATATAGTACTTATAGGTTTCTGCATTCATACCTGCCTTAAAATCAACATGAGAAATATTCGTGGCATTCCACCAGTCCCAGGATACCTGTCCGGGTTCAATCCAGGACACATCCTCTATCCTGCATGGAGAGGCCAGCTTCTGCACTATATCATTATTCAGCAAGTCCTTATCTTCCTGGCTGATGATAACCGCCCGCCAGGGATAGTTGCGGGAGCCTTTGGTGCGGGCAATGTATTCAGCCCTTTTAACCGGGATAGAATTTTGTGATGTACGCTGCCTTTCCAGGGGGTAAGGAGCAAATACACCCTTTAATCCCCTGCCGGTCTCCCGGTTCAGGTCCAGGAACATTCCCGGGTAATCTTCCAGGTCGGCCTCCAGGATCATTGCTTTTTTACCGCTCCCTACATTCACCAGAAGGGGCAGGAAAGCCAGG
>CAZILN010000046.1:0-11964 GCA_964540005.1 uncultured Bacteroidaceae bacterium
GTCCGCAGACCACATCAGTCCTTGGGATATCAAAGACCAGAAAATGTATATGCTCACGCTGCTTGATTTTTCTTTTCCGGCCAGCTGGCCGGAAAAGAAAACAAACTTATCTTTAAAGAATCGTTGTCTAAAAGTGGGGAGTATTAAAATTTATGTCTCTATGTTTACCATTAATGCTTAGGGTATGTTGGTTAACCCAAACATTAGTAGGATCGTAGGAGTAGCATACATCGTATGCAGGAGATAGTTCCCATTTATTATTTTGTTTAAGTCTAAAAGAAAAGTTCTTAGTATGATCATCACAATTAGTTGCCATTACATTAAATACCATTCTTCGGAACATCTGTTCTGCTTCCGGGTAAGTCATTTTTAACATTCTCATTGTCTGAAATAACTGTTCGTAGCTATACCCATATATATTATTGTAATCAAAATGTTGAATTCAACATAAAGTTTGTATGTGATGTTTTGTAGTATTTCCATCTCTGTCAAATCTCTTGGTCATGAAATGTGCCCGTCCATTTTCTTCAAAAAGTTTAGAATCCATCATTTGAATATTGCATTCTTTTGCCATTAGGTAGTATGCATATTCAACTCTCCCATATCCAAGGCTAGTTCCAAATTGGGTCTCACTAACTCCATCTAGCTTAATTAGCCAATGTTCAAAACCTTTTGGTGCAATGGTCTGCCCCGAACGTACTTCTCCATTCTTATTATTGTAAGCTATTACTGCCTTGGGCCTGACTCCTCCGGCAGATGTTCCAATTTTTAGAATCTCGCGCATTGCTTTCTGCTCATTCTTATATAAGTTAACATCAATCTCCTCGCGGTTCGATAACATCTTTTGTACAATCTCTACTAAACTCTTTATTTCAATTGCAAAGGTTTGCTTATTTGTTTTTATTTGAGTGGGTTCAAATTCCAATGCTCCCATACCTCTTGATCCTATAAAACACAACTTTTCTACAGGATTCATACTATCCGGAGGTCTACCATTTTGAGCTAGCCAGACATTTATTAGTTGATTTCCATATTTATCAGGTAATGAATCTGAAAGCAAGCCAGGCAGACCTTTAAAAGTTGCTATCTGTTCGTCTTTTGATTTGCGTAACTCAGGGAAACTATAGATCTGATCCCCATTCTTAATTGGCATTTTTATTGGGGACAAATCATATCCTTTTGTAAGGAATTTTTTATCATATTGGAAGCTGGCTAATTGACTCTCTGCATCCCATCTTACTGCTCCTACTAGCTCGCCCCATATTTTGACTTTTTTTACGAGTACTACGAGCACGCTGTCTTTTATTCTTTTGAAGCTTGGCATATTCTATAGGGCTGATTTCGTTCTTAACTTTAAATACGTCCATGACATGTAATAGATCTAGTATTCTTAGCACTTGTACCAGACTATTTAATGATGTTTTTTCGCCCCTTTCTAAAAGACTAAGGGTAGAGCGGCTTATACTTGCGGCTTCTGCGACATCATTTTGCGATTTATTCTGATTTAATCTATGGTGTCGCACAAATATTCCTATTGTTTTCATCAAGGTTTTATCGCTCATTGATGTCCAATCAGTGTATGAAATTTCATTCATTAAGTGTGAAATATTATGTTATTGCATGAATATTCAGTCAGAATTTGTAAAATTTCGTGTTAAAGTAATGTAATTTATTATAATGTACTGGTAATTGTCTTCGGATGGTATACAGTTGTCAGCTTCCCCAATAATCTGAATTGTCAGATATAAAGCTTTTACTATTTATTTTCTCTTAAAATCAATACTATATCCCTTAATCCCTTACTATCTGACCGTCATGATCAAAGAACCTTTCTGTGAATACATCCTCAATTTCCAGGTCACTATCCAGTAAATGTTCCCATTTTCCTACAAGACCTCTAATATCCCAGTAATATTTACGGTGTAAATCAGCATCTGTGATTTCCGTTTCATCTTCACCGGGTACATCCATAAAAATCCTGTCCAGTTTATTGACTTCAGATATAGCCCTGAATTTATAGGTTTCCTGGTACATCTCTCCAGCGTCAGGAGCATCTGTATCACCATATGTTATCTCCCATTCAGCCATCATCAGGTCTCCGCCTCCTATATAAGCAGTCATTTTAAATTCATCAACTATCTCACCCCAAGAAACTTCAATGTATTGCATATCCCTGGGTGTGAAATAAGCTTTAACACTGCCCTCGCCAAAATCACATTCAAATTCACGCTCTATCAGCTGCAGATCTTCTTTTTCCCTGTTTGTAATCCTTACAAGGTATTCCGAGTTCCAGCCATAATGTTCATTGTCCTCAACGGTTGATGTCCCGATGAAACGCGATCCTATGTAGTAATCATCCTCCTCAGAATCCCCGTTCCTGTAAAATGTATTGCCCTTTATGATTGTGGCAGCTGCATTAATATCAATTCCATAATCGGTGCAATCGTATATCCTGTTGTTTGTAATGCTTATGTTTCTGCAGCTTTCATCAGCACTGATACCATAGAGTCCACATCCGCAAATATCACAATTATCTATCGTGATGTGGTGACAATTATCCAATAATATAACACCTTCCGAACAGCTCATATCAAATGTAAAATGATACATGGTCAGGTTTTTGATCTCAATATTTTCACAATTCTCTATGTTTAAGATCAATGATTGGTCATCAGAAATAATGATCTTAGGCTTTGTTATCTGGCTGCCAACTATGGTCAAACCACTCCTGTTGATCGTAATTGCCTCATCAATTTCCAGATCATCATCAATCATAATAGTAGATCCTTCTTCTATGGTTCTCAGCGCATCTTCCAGTTCAGACAGAGTGCTGACTGTTCTGAATTCATGTCTTGTACCCTCGATCGCGATACCTGATTCTTCCGTGTCAAGTTCCTCAATTTTGTCCCTGTTAAGGTTAATATAATCCTGAAGTATACTACCCTCCTTTGCTAAATATCCGTAATCATTGAAATCACAATAACATCCCAGGTCTCCCCGGTCATATGCCCTCATATATTCAGGAAGCTCAATGTCAACCATAAATGTTATTCCGCCTGGAGATATATAAAAGTTATCCAGGTTATAATCTGAGAATTCAGCATAGGCATATGCCTCTTCAGAAAGATCGATCCCCTCGTATGCTTGTCCTTCAAATATTATTTTTTCAGCCAGGTATTGAATCTGCTCGTTGCAGGCACCTATCAACCAGGAATACTGTTCTTCATCAATAATATCATTAACTTCAAGGCTTTCGCCGGTTTGCAGGTTGATCGTTGAGTGTTGGTCCCAGTAATAATGGTGGGCACCCAATGACACATGGGAAAATTCTATATCCAGTATAAATCCATCGTTCATATTTACATTATAACTTGCTCCCACTATACCCTGGGGCATTCCATATTCTTCGAATGAACTTTCCAGTTCCGCCTGGATGCTTTCAAATGATTGTCCGAGTATGACCTCCATGGACAATTTTTCATTTAGTATTTGTTCCAGTTTTTCATTTTCAGAACTGAACTTTGGCCACGAAAATCCGTAATCCTCATCAAAATCACTCTCATAGTCAATGTGTTCAATAGTCACGCTGGGATACTCGGTATTGATAATACTGGCTTTATCTGAGCAGGAGCCAAGAAGCAAGAACAGTGCTGCAATGATTGTAAGTTTTTTGATATTCATGATATTAAATTTTGATATGATAACTTGTTCTTTGTCTTATTTGGGCAGGCATACTTGTATGGAATGCATGTTGCTGTAAATTCACAAACGAAACAAAGTGATACTAAAGATACAGAATAATGACTATTTTAGATAATTCGGAAAATGGAAATGAGGGATACTGTTGGGGATCCCATTATGGATAAAAATTCAAAAATATATTCAAAATATACTAAACCAGATTGCCATGAATCAATACAGACCTTCCTTAATTCTCGAAAACCAGAGGATCAAATTCTCTCTAAGTGGATTTAATGAAAAAAGGTGCAGGCTGATACTATTTGCCCTTATCATCCTTGTCCTGGTCCCATGTTCCATCCCGGTAAAGGGGCAACCTTCCGGTGGGCCATACGGACCTATTCATCAAAGTTATGATTTGCCTGATATTGATGGAACTATCTATTATGTTGCCCCTGACGGTGATGCATCCTTACCCGGGAAATCCCCGGAAAAGGCTACCACCATTGAAGCTGCTTTTGAGAAGGTGGTAACCGGTGATGCCATAATCTTACGGGGAGGTACCTATCGTACAGGCAATCTGTTACTGAACCAGGGCATAACCATGCAGCCCTATAAAGATGAACAGCCCGTTCTGAAAGGCACCCTTGTTGCTACAAACTGGCAGAATCTCAGGAACGGACTGTGGAGAACATCATGGAAACAATTATTCCCGTCCTCCCCCGATAACTGGTGGAGAAAAGAAAGAGAGGGGAAGTTAACTCCCTTGCACAGGTTTAACAATGACATGGTATTTGTGGATGGCAGGTTTCTGCAGTCTGCCGGCTGGCAAGGGGAGGTTGACGAAAATTCTTTTTTCATTGACTATGATGATGGTATGGTTTACATAGGTACGGATCCTTCCAACAGGCTTGTGGAGATAACTGCATTTAATTCCTGTCTTAAGAGAACCACACAGGAATGTCATGGAAAAAAATCTGATAAAAAGGGACCTGTGATCAGGGGCATTACCATTACCCAGTATGCTTTCAGGGCACTGGAGATAGAAGGAAAATACCCTAACGGGCTTTCGGATGAGTCAAATCATGGGAAAGATGTTACCGGCACCCTGATTGAGCATTGCACTATCTCATTTAGCGCCAGGGTTGCTGCCTGGCTGATAGGGGACCATTTGGAAGTCAGGCATTGTAAGATAAGTGATTCAAGCACCGAAGGTCTTTACATAAACGCTTCCAGTGATGTATTATTGGAGAAGAATATCTTCACGCGCAATAATATCGAACAGATTACAGGATATTACCCGGCTGCGGTCAAGATCTTCAATCAATGTTACCGCTGTACATGCCGGGACAACCTTGTTATTGATCTTCCTTATTCAAACGGCATTTGGTATGATGTGGGGAATGTGGATGGAAGGTTTTTGAATAACTGGGTGCAGAATGTTGGCTTAAGCAGGGGACAGGTTTCCAGCAACTATTTTGGGCCGGAACAGAACGGATTCTTTTTCGAAATTTCCAAGAGAGCCATCTGTGCAGGAAATGTTTTTGTCGATTGTGATTGTGGGATACTAATACTCAACAGTTCCGGTGTAGAGATATATAACAACACACTTGTGAACAGTTATGTTGGTATAAGGCGTGACGGAAGAAGTGCACAGGGAGATCATTTCGGATGGCACCCCAGTACGGGTCCGGATGTAGAAGAACGCTTCAATCATGTATTAGTCAACAACCTGCTCACAGCCACGACAGATTATGTTAGGTATTTACTGATGGTAAGGCAACCCGGGTTCCTGTGTGAACGACTTGATGAATCTCCTTTAAAACAGGTTGACTATAATATGTATGTACGCGGAGCTGGACATTATGAGGGATCCCAGATACTTTGGAGCCCGGCTGATAATGAAACCTGCCAGGTAGATTTAGGAGATATTGAAGAATTGCATAAACTTTATCCGGAATTTTCGGCAAACAGTAAATTTTTCAGTGATTACGACGGGCCGCTGTTCAGGAGTGCTGCACTAGGCAACTATGAGCTGTTGAAAGAATTCCCGGCATCCGGAACAGCATCCAGTCTGCCGGATAAGATTAACAATTTATTAAAGCTGGGAGGGGAGCAGGGACCATACATCGGAGCCTACCCACCAATTGAGGGTTTGGAAAATTAATCGAACACCATAAATAAATAATTATGGATAAGAAAACAAGGAAAACAGTGCCACTGAAAAAAGAAATACCTGCTTCATTCCTTCTGTTTGTATTTACCGTTTTATTCCTGCCCTTAAGCAACAAAGGTGTTTGTCAGGAAAGCGATATCATCTTGAATGAAAAGGAATATTTTGAAACGCGCGGATTCAATGTGCTGGCATTTGATAATGCGTTCACGGGCTTTTTTTTCGATGAAAAAACATCCGGGATCATGTTGATCCATCACGGTGTGCGAACAGCAACCGGTGGTGCTGTCAGGCTTAAACCCACACCTGAACAGTGGGATCAGATACCCTCACTTGTGGAGAGAAATGTAAACAGGGAAGATAACAGCATAGATATATTGCTGCGATACGAAGATTTTGATTTTAATTCACGGCTTCATGTCCAGGCAAACGGAAAAAGTATTTTAATAAGTGTTACTCTCGATAAGCCATTACCTGAAAAACTGGAAGGGCGAACGGGATTCAATCTGGAGTTTTTACCCGCTGCCTATTTTGAAAAAACCTTTCTTATAGACGGCAGGACCGGTATCTTTCCTCTGTATCCATCCAGCTCAATGGAAGTAATGCCGGAAGATAGCCAGTTGAGGCAGTTTGCAGGTCATACCACCTTCGATGATCATGGAAGAAGTGAATATGTGGAACCGGGACCTATTGCACAGGGAAAAACACTTGTACTGGCTCCGGAGGATCCGGAACGTAAAATTACAATCAAATCCATGAACAGTGGCGAACTAATGTTGCTGGATGGTCGTAACGTAGCACAGAACGGCTGGTATGTTGTACGAACCTTGATCCCGGCAAAAAAATCAGGCAAGGTGGTCGAGTGGCTATTAACACCTGCAACCATACCGAACTGGATACGTCCGGCTATGATTGCTTATTCGCAGGTTGGTTATCACCCTGATCGGGAAAAAGTGGCAGTGATCGAGCTGGATAAAAATGACACACCGCTCGCTTCGGCATCATTGTTACAGCTGAATGATGAGGGTGAATGGCTGGAAAAATATAAGGGCGATGTCGTGGAATGGGGAGACTTCTATCGGTGTAACTATTTACGATTTGATTTTTCAAAAATACAGGACCCCGGTTTGTACAGTATCCAGTATGGCAACCAGATAACAGGACCTTTCCAGATCGGAGCACATATTAACGATCATAACTGGCAATCTACTCTTGATGTTTGGTTTCCGGTGCAAATGGACCATATGTTTGTGAATGAAGCCTATCGCGTCTGGCATGGAACTGCCCATCTTGACGATGCCCTGCAGGCACCTTTGAATCATCAGCATTTCGACGGTTATCGGATGGGTGACACCACCGAAACCAGGTATAAACCGGGAGAGCGCATTCCCGGATTAAACATTGGCGGGTGGTTTGATGCCGGCGACTTTGATATTCGTACAGGTTCCCATTGTAATACGGTATTAAGTTTTGTTGAATCCTGGGAACATTTCGGTTTGCAACGGGATGAAACACTCATTGATCAGCATCAGCGCTATGTGGATATTCATCATCCTGACGGTGTAACGGACATTTTACAACAGATTGAACATGGTACCCTGGCACTCATTGCCCAGCACCGGGCATTTGACAGGGCGATTCCCGGGATTATTGTGCCGAACCTTCACCAGTATCATCATCTGGGTGATGGATCGACAATGACGGATAACCTTAACTATAATCCAAATCTTAAGCCCTATGAATCAGATGGTATTTCGAGTGGAACTCCAGATGACCGGTGGGCGTTTACCAGCAGGATGGCCAGGAATAGCTACAGTTCCATTGCTGCCCTGGCAGCTGCCAGCCGAGCTTTAAGGAACTATAATGATGTGCTTGCTGAGGAATGCCTGACCACGGCTAAAAAAGCTTTGGTTGATGAACAGAACCAACCAGAAACGCCAAATCGATTTGGAGGCCGTTTCGGTACTGGAGATATCGGCGCCTTGCTACAACTCTATATTTCAACAAACGAAAAACAATATGCAGATCAGTTTGTGGAAAAACTATGGCCTGTAATGGAAGCAAATGTGAACATGAATATGAAATATGCTGCTCAGGCTGTACCTTATATGGACCAGGAGTACAAGGAAAGGCTGCTCCCCTTTGTCCGGAAATATAAAGCAGCGAATGAAGAGATGCTGACACAGAATCCATTCGGTGTTCCCATCACTACAGGAGGCTGGGCAGGCAACGGGACCATTATTAACTGGGCAATTACCAATTACCTGTTACATAAATCATATCCTGAGATCATCAGTCCTGAGTATACCTACCGGGGACTTAACTACATTTACGGTTGCCATCCTTACTCGAACATTTCATTTGTTTCGGGTGTTGGATTGCATTCAAAAAAGATAGCTTATGGGAGTAATCGCGCGGATTATTCATTTATAGCAGGAGGAGTTGTGCCGGGTATCCTGGTACTTAAGCCGGATTTCCCTGAACACAAAAATGATTGGCCCTTCCTTTGGGGAGAGAATGAATACGTCATAGATATTTGTGCGGAGTATATATTACTGGTTAATGCAGTACTGGATCTAGGAAATACTGAATAACAGTTTATTCATAATTATACAGTTCAAATCTCAGAATTGAATAATCATCATAAAAAATGCGTATATGTCTTCCCTGATGTGTCTGGTCGCCATTTAAATGTCTGATTATTTTCCACTCATTATTTTCAAACCTTCCTTCATCAACTTTTAATATTCCAACATTTATATCTGGATTGCTTAAGTTTTTGAATGTTGCAACAATGCCTGTTCCTGCAACATAAAATTCATCAACATTAGTTTGAATAATTATGGCGCCGGACATATCCCAGGTATCATTCATAAAATTCCCATCCCACGGCAAAGTATAGCTATGCCGAAAGGTGAATTCGTAATCTCCCAGCTGGAAAGAACTTTCATTATTTTCTTTGTTAAAAAGTACGGCTTCAATCTTATTTTGTCCATGATGCGATGTAATCAGGGGCGTAAGTTGGTCAATTAGTTTATACATTTTTCCCAAAGACTCATTCTTGGGATTATCAGTAGATTCGATTGAAAAAGGAGCGAAACCAATACCTTCATAGTGCCCGATGGTATAGATTGCTTTTGCTGCAGCCGTATTATCAAAACGATGTTCAGGAACAAACAGGGGATTTCCTTGCCGGATGTAAAGATCAGACCAATGTTTAAAATCTGGAAAATAAAAGTCTGGCGAAAGAAAATCAATGGAAGGCCCTCCTGCCATCCAGACATCCATCAGATGAGGCAAAGGACCTGCGCTTGGATAACCTGTACCGGGCTGTCTGCCAGGACGGTTTAATGCAGCATTAACATACATTGGTAACGGATATATCGCTTTTCCTGCCCTGATGATTTCATTAACAAATTTGGAGTAGAACCATGCCATAAAGATCTCATCAGTATGTACTCCTTTTCCAAATACGCTTTCCCATGATCCTGAAGTTGTAAAACCATTTTCTGACCAAACTTTCTGAAACTCAGGGACTAAATTCTTTTTGTTATTTTCTAAATACCCGATGAATTCAACCGGTACATTTTCCTGAAATTTGTCATTTGCTAAAGGATGATAGTCTCTTGCAGTTGGTAACATTCCAATCTCATTTTCGACCTGAATCATTATTACAGTATTTTCATCTTCATCTATTTCTTTTATATGTTTCATTAATGCTTGGAATGCCTTTTTGTCTGCCTGTAAATTATGGTCGCTGAAAGGTGTTAAGATCTCATGACTGTTATCCTTGTCGTCTTTTATTCTTGGAAATTTTACCTGGTCTTTTTTCACCCAGGATGGCACATGGCTGGACATGCTGTTTTTCCATGAAGCAAACCATAACAGGACAAGCTTAAGGTCATGTTCACGGACTTCTATAATCAATTGATCAAACAGTTCAAAATCAAAGCTGTCTTCTTCAGGTTCGATCAGTTCCCAATAAACCGGCGCCAGAACAGTGTTCAGATTCATAGCCTTCAATTCAGGCCATATCGGCTCCATGTATTCCAGACTTGTAAATGAAGAATTGCCCAATTCACCGCCAAGTATTATATAGGGTTCATCTTTTACTATCAACTGTGTAGTTTCACCTTGTTTCAGTAAATGTGGAATCTGGTACTGTTTTTGATCTGATTCTTTAAGTTCTTTTTGGGAGCACGCGAATAAGATTAGTGCAAAAACTCCGATAAATGAAATCCCTGATAATATTTTTTTTATCATATCAATTGAGGTTAGCAGTTACTTAATAATCCAAGATAAGCTCTATAACAAAATAAATGTTATTAAAAAGTTGTCGAATATCATTCAAACAATTTCAGATCAATAGCCTCACCCATCATTTTATATCCTGTCTCATTAGGGTGAAGAAAATCACCTGAATGAGCTGCAGGCAAGATGGTCACAGTATTCACCGGATTTCGCAAGGCCTTATCGAAATCAATAACCGCATCAAAGCGACCACTGCTGCGAATCCATTCATTGACAGTCTGTCGAGCTGCTTCACGATAGTCAGTATAGTAAAATGATTCACCAAAGGGTAATAGGGTAGCGCCATAAACCAGGATACCTTCGGCATGAGCATCATCTATCATCTGCTCGTAAGCAGCAATCAGATCTTTTGCAACCTGGGATGCTGCATCACTCACTGGTGCCTGACCGATATCATTTATCCCTTCCAGTATGATAAGCCACTTTACCCTGTTCAGTTCAACGACGTCTCGCTCAAATCGTTCAAGAGCTGAAGGTCCCAGACAAAACCGAAGTACGCAATTACCCCCAATACCTTGGTTGAGAACAGCTACTTGCCGGGTACCAGGATTTTCCAGAAGACGCTCTGCCAATATATCAGGCCATCGATTTTGTTTGTTTGTACCCGAGCCGCGTCCATCAGTAATGGAGTTGCCAAGAATTGCAACAGCAGCAGCCGGTTCCGGTGCTTTTACATCGATCCCGTTGATGGTGTACCATCGATCTGCCTGGACAGCACCCGTAAAATCCATCACCGAAGTCTTGTCACCGGTAAGCAGGTATGAAGTAGTGCGAGACCCAGGATGTCCGGTCACATCTGGAGATGTTTGGCCATAGCAGATTGTGATTGCCAGATCCATCCTCGGTTCCAAATCGAACGCAATTGGATCTGAAGTAATCGCAACACCCGAATTCATGGTGACCTCCGGCTTACTGTCGAATTTTAATTCTTTAATAGTAGATACATCAATAGCGCTACCTCCTGTTGAGACGGCAATTTGTACTGCTCTCATTGTTACAGGGCTTGTACTGAATTCATTTGTGAATCGTACCCGCAGACTGTCTCCCCCGAGTGAAACGCGGACCACCTGTCGCAATGTATTGTTGCTCAACCCCGGTTCAGGAGGCATATTACGTGGTTCTACCAGCTGTGGTGCAGTACTCCAGGTGCTCACCCATACTTTTGTTGAATCCGATATATACAAGCAACCTGCCGGGATGGATACATCCGTCGAATCTTCCGGTTCGGATATTCCAATTGAATTAGAGTACGTATATCCGAAAAGAATGAATATGCTTAATAATATACCCAAAACACCTTTATTTATCTCTGCAATTCTATCAAAGATTATATGCAACATTTCACTATCAGGCTATTGCACCATTAACTCAAAAGTATTAACTGCATAATAAACAGCAAAATTTCATATATCATTCCTGTTTATTCAAAAATAAATTTCAAACCATGGTATAAGCTTTGAAAAGGAACATGACCTTCATTTTCATAAGACATGTATCTGCTATTAATATAATCTTTTAATTCTATCATTTTATAGAATTCCATGCAATTCTGATGTATGGTCTGATCCGGATCATACGAATCGGATAAACCATTAGTCATGAAAATTGTTTTCCCGGTGTGTTTATCAGATTCAATACTCTTTTCCGCCAGGTTAAAGTATAATTTTTCTCCACCAGGGAAACCGGCGCTACATGCAATATATGAGCTGAATGTTCCTGGACTGCTTAAAAACGAATATAAAGTAAAAGCACTGCTTAAGGATTGCCCGCATAATATTTTTTCGTTTGAAGTCCTGTATTTT
>CAZILN010000047.1:0-11038 GCA_964540005.1 uncultured Bacteroidaceae bacterium
CGCCTGATCACCTGGGGATCGGACCATACTTTGCCTTCCATCTCCTTGCAGTTGCTGCAGGCATGCCCTTTGAAATCCAGCAGGATGGGTTTGTTCTGCTGTTTTGCGCATTCCAGGCCTTCCTGGTAGTTAAAATAACCACTGAGTCCATGCGGCAGGTGGAGTATCTCCGAGTATCGGGCCGGACCACAGACACCGGTCTCCCCGGCATCTGCCTCCAGGATCCCTCCTGAAGATGAAGTACCCTGCATTCCTGTTATGTCAAAATTCTGGCTGGTTTTAGGCGGGATCAGGGCCGAAATAGCACTCAGCTGCGCCCCGAACAATCCGGGTATCATGTACACCACGAAGGCAAAGACGGCAAGCGCCATCAGCATCCTGGGTACCGATACGGTCTTTATCTCGCTGTCATTTGCCATCTTCAGTTTCCCCAGCAAATAGAAACCAAGGAAAGTAAATATCACTATCCAAATGGACAGGTAAACATCCCTGCTGAGTATGCCAAGGTGGTAGGTCTGGTCGATTGTGCTAAAGAACTTCATCCCGAAAGCCAGTACGATAAATCCCAGCACTACCTTTATCGAGTTCAGCCATCCTCCCGATTTGGGCAGGTTGCTCAACCAGGAGGGGAAAATGGCCAGTAAGGTAAAAGGGAGGGCAAATGCCAGAGAAAAACCGAACATGCCCAGTATGGGTTTCAACTGAAGTCCCCCCATGGATTCAACCAGTATGGCCCCGACGATGGGACCGGTACATGAAAATGATACCAGGACCAGGGTAAATGCCATGAAAAATGATGCCAGGTAACCGCCCTTGTCCACCTGCGAATCCGCCCTGTTTACCCATTTGCTGGGAAGTACCAGTTCAAACATGCCCAGAAAAGAGGCGGCAAATATCATGAATAATATGAAGAAGATCAGGTTGGGTATCCAGTGTGTGCTGATCTGGGCAGCCACATCTGCCCCTGTGCTTGTCAGCGATACCAGGAAGCCTATAAAAGTATAGATGGCAATAATGGATATCCCGAAAACCAGTCCTTTTGCTATGGCCCGTCCCCGGTTCTCCGATCCCCTCATAAAGAAGGTCACTGTCATCGGGATCATTGGGAACACACATGGAGTCAGGATAGCTGCCAGTCCGGCCAGAAAAGCCACCAGGAAAAACACCCAGATCGACGCCCGGTTATCCTTGCCCGCAGTAGTATCCTCATAGTCCGGTCCGGCCCCGGGATCGCTCTCCCCCATTGTTACTTCGGGGATATCAAAGGCACTCCCGGACTCTGTCAGGCCGGATTCGCTTTCACCTGGTTCCACAACTGATGCCTCACCAGCCAATTCGCTAGCCTCACCAGCCATTTCGCCAGACTCACCGGCCGTTCCAGCAGTCTCCCCGGCCAGTGCAGCTGCAGGGGCGCCGTGTATAGCAAAAGAAAACTCTACTTCCCTGGGGGGCAAACAGGTTTCGTCATCACAGCACATGAATTCAAGAAATCCGGTTACATTGAGATCCTCTGTGGACAACACCCTGATACGCTGCCTGAAGACCGCCTCATGGCTGTACATCTTCAGGTCCATGTCGAAACTTGGATCATACTTCACCTCCATCTCCGAAAGCTCCTTCACCTCTCCCAGCCTTTCATAAGCGGCAGACCCTTTGAATTCGAAGGAAGTAGGTATGGGTCCCCCCTCGGGCAGGTCCTGGGAATACAGATGCCATTTGTTTTCTATTTCGGCCGTTATGACCAGGTTATATTCCGTGTCGCTTATCTTTTCCTTGCTGAAACTCCAGCTGACCGGGTTCAGTATCTGGGCCTGCAGTCCGGATAAAGATGCAACTCCCAGCATCATTAAAACCAGCAGGTAAAAGCGAAAGGTATTGTTATGTATTTTCATGTGTTCAATATTTGAGAACGAATGTAAGCGGTTCGCACATACAATATGATACAAATTTAGGATTTTGCCGGTAAATCTCCGCCATCTGGCTGTTAATGAAAGGTTAAACCGGAAACCGTGCGTGCTACGCGGGCAGAACCGGAATTAATTTCGGAGGTCAGCAGCCGGGGGTACTAGGCGGGCAGGATAGGGTTTACTATCTGGGCTTCTGCCGGGAATTCTTCTCCCCCGGGAGTCAGGAAGCGATAATCAAGGTGGTGCAGGGAGGCAGAACCTCTGATAAGAATTTTACATTTCAGGTCCCTGGACCATTCCTTTCTCAGCGATTTGAAGCCTTCATTCAGGTAAGCCGCTACAAATGGATGAACCTCCAGAACCAGCTTATTCAGCTTGTAATGCCCGATAACTTCCATGGTTTTGTCTTTTAGCTGATCGGTGAAATTGATGCTCGGACCGACCTTCCCTGATCCACGGCAGACGGGACATTGCTCACTGACATCAATATTCATCTCAGGCCTGACCCGCTGGCGGGTGACCTGGATGAGCCCGAATTTGCTGACCGGAAGGATGTTATGCTTGGTTTTATCGTGGTCCATCTGCTCTTTCAGGCGTTCAAAAAGGCGCTGTTTGTGCTCCTGCCTCAGCATGTCAATAAAATCAATGACAATGATCCCTCCCATATCACGCAGGCGCAACTGCCTTGCAATTTCATCTGCGGCCGCCAGGTTCACCTCCAGTGCGTTGGTCTCCTGGTCAGAAACCTTCCTGGAGCGGTTACCCGAATTAACATCGATAACATGCAGTGCCTCAGTATGTTCAATGACCAGGTAAGCCCCGTTCTTGAACGAAACCGTCCTCCCGAAAAGCCCTTTGATCTGCTTATTGATGTTGTATTTATCAAAGATCGGTTCACTTCCTTTGTACAGCTTTAAGATTTTCTGTTTCTCAGGTGCGATGGTAGCTAAATAATCTCTGATCTCCGCGTAGTAGGCACTGTCATTAACCTGGATGCTGTTAAAAGACACATCCATTATGTCGCGAAGCATTGCCGTGGTGCGATTCAGTTCGCTGATCACCAGCCTGGGAGCCCTTGCATCCTGCATCTTATCAAAAGCAGTCTCCCACTTTTTCACCAGTCCCCGCAACTCACTGTCAAAGGTGGCCACCTTCTTATCCTCGGCAACTGTACGAACTATGATGCCGAAGTTTTTCGGTTTGATGCTCAGTAAGAGCCGTTTCAAACGGTTGCGTTCATCTGCGGATTCGATTTTTTGCGAAATGGATACCTTGTCGGAAAAGGGCATCAACACGATGTTCCTTCCGGGAAGAGAGATCTCGGAACTGAGACGGGGGCCTTTGGTGGAGATGGGTTCCTTAACTACCTGTACCAGGACAACCTGGCCGTTCTTGAGTATGTCCGCGATTTTCCCGTCTTTGTCTATTTCGGGCTCACGGCGGAATTTATGAACAGAGGGTAACCTCCCCCTTTTAGAAAGGGCAAGGCTGAGGTATTTCTGGACTGACCTGAACTGGGGACCCAGATCAAGATAATGCAGGAAAGCATCCTTTTCATATCCTATATCAACAAAAGCAGCATTGAGTCCGGGCATCACCTTCTTTACCTTCCCGAGGTAAATATCACCGACCGCAAACTGCAGATCTGACTTTTCCCTGTGCAGATGAACCAGCTCCCGGTTTTCGAGCAAAGCTATTGAGATATCATTTGAAGATATGTCAATGATCAAATCGTTTAAGATTTCCTTACTCACAATTCCTGACCTAATTTATAAACGATGGAAGGTGTTTACCAGTCGGGGCAAACACAATAAACCTAAAGAAACATCCGTCCTTTAGGTTTATTATCAAGTTGTTAAAGATACGTAACCAGGTAAGTAGTTGATAACTTATTTGCGTTTCTTATGCCTGTTCTTCCTCAAACGCTTCTTGCGCTTGTGGGTAGCCATCTTGTGTCTCTTTCTTTTTTTCCCGCTTGGCATCGTATAATTCTCCTCTGCTTAACAAATAGTATATCATTCTGAAACTTAACGCTTCACGTTATTCTTGACCTTGTTAACAAATGATTTGGCCGGCTTGAATGATGGGATAAAGTGTTCAGGAATAATAATGGTAGTGTTCTTGGAAATATTTCTGGCAGTTTTCTTTGCCCTTTTCTTGACAATAAAACTACCGAATCCCCTCAGATATACATTCTTGTCTTTTACGAGTGAATCCTTTACAGTTTCCATGAAAGCCTCGACGGTTTTCTGAACTGTTACCTTTTCAATGCCTGTGTTCTTTGAAACTTCGTTAACAATATCAGCTTTTGTCATTTTTTAAAATCTTTAATTATCAATTAATTACAATAATATTTGCGATGTGATGTGCAAATATAAATGTTTTATCCATATAAAAGAAATACAAAACAATTATTTTTAGGAATTTCAAGCAAATTGCGGGAAATTGCCGTGACACGCTTACAGAAGATGTTGACAGATAGGTCATTATGTTTAATATAAGAGAGGTCCGGAGAGTTTCTGTAATAAATGACTAACTATATGATTATCAGTGATATACTAAAAACATGGTACCGGGAAAATAAACGTGATCTACCCTGGAGAAACACGTGCGACCCGTATCATGTCTGGGTATCAGAGATCATGCTGCAGCAAACAAGAGTGGGCCAGGGACTGGATTATTACCTGCGTTTCATCGACGCCTTCCCCGATATCGAAAACCTTGCCGCATCTAAGATAGACAGGGTGCTGAAGCTGTGGCAGGGACTTGGTTACTATTCCAGGGCACGCAACATGCATGAGGCGGCCCGGCACATCCACAGGGAACTGGGTGGAAGATTCCCTGATAACTACGATGATCTCCTGAAACTAAAAGGGGTAGGTGACTATACGGCGGCAGCCATCGCTTCCATCTGCTTCGGACAGGCAGTGCCCGTACTCGATGGAAATGTTTTCAGGGTATTGAGCCGGCTGTTCGGAATCAGGGAAGCAGCAAATGACAGCCGGTCCAAAAAGACCTTTCGAAAGGCTGCAGCAGAGATCCTTGATGAGTCGCGGCCCGGCGATCACAACCAGGCAATTATGGAATTCGGAGCCCTTTGCTGCCTTCCTTCCAACCCGGATTGTGATAACTGTCCCCTCAGGCAGTCGTGTTATGCCCTGACAAATAATCTCACCGGGGAGCTGCCCCTCAGGAAGAAAAAAGAGAAGATCCGAAGGCGGTATTTTCATTACCTGGTTATTGAAACAGGAAATTCAGTCTGGCTGAACCGACGGACAGGCGGGGAGATCTGGAACATGCTGTATGAGTTCCCGCTGATAGAAACATCATCCTACACGGACCCGGCCGACCTGATCCTCCATGCTGACTGGAAAGCTATCGTTGGTACGTCAGGGGGACTGATCAGCCATGTTTCTCCGGACATAGTACACAAGCTCAGTCACCAGTTGATCACCGCTCGCTTCTATCATATCAGCGGCGTAAGTGATCCAGGCAGCCTGCATCCGGACTGTATGAAAACACTAAAAAACAGGATATCCGATTACCCCGTCCCACAGTTGCTGGCTAACTATATTAACGAACAGGACTGGCAATACTGAATCATTATTTTTATACCTTTACGATCAAATTCTGAAACATAACAACACATGTCAGTTAACAAAGTCATACTGGTTGGAAATGTCGGAAAAGACCCTGAAGTCAGGTATCTTGAAGGAGGTACTGCTGTCTGTTCTTTCTCCCTTGCAACCAGTGAAACCTACCGAAACAGGGATGGTGAACGGGTATCGAATACAGAATGGCATAACATAGTCCTGTGGCGGGGCCTTGCGGAGATTGCCGAAAAATATATAAGGAAAGGTTCACAGCTGTTTATTGAAGGAAGGATCCGTACACGTTCCTGGGAGGACAGGGATGGTAACAAGCGGTACACTACAGAAATAATTGGAGATAACATGCAGATGCTCGGGCGCAGGCAGGATGATCAGCAGCAACAGGACAGAGGCTCAGCAGGCGGCCGGGACAGTGGTTCAGCCGGGGGCCAGGACAGCGGCTCAGATACGGTCAGGGACAGCGGTTCAGCGGGTGCACCGGATAGCGGTTCAGCAGGCGACCGGGACAGCGGCTCATCGGGTGCACCGGATAACGGTTCAGCAGGCGACCGGGACAGCGGCTCAGGCGGCGGCCAGGATAGCGGTTCAGCAGGCGACCGGGACAGCGGTTCCCAACCAGATGAAGGTACCGGGACTGACAGCCAGTTCAATGATATCAATTCCGATGCCGTGAGCGACGACCTCCCCTTCTAATTACTTATTAATCCTTTTAACCGATTTGGAAACCGGGTCATTTTTACTTCACAATGTATTATTTGTTGATCTGTCAGCTCATCTGCAGATCAACTTTCATCCTATATCAACATTAATTGTTCTCGGTATAGTGGGTGTAATAGCCTTGCTGTTTGGCTCGGCCCTGATCTCGGGTTCTGAGGTAGCATATTTTTCCCTGCGGCCCTCGGACAGAATCATGCTTAAAGAAAGTGATTCAGGCCGGTCCAGGATTGCAAACAAACTCCTGAAGTCCCCTGAACGCTTGCTTGCAACCATCCTTATAACCAATAACTTTATTAACATAGCCATCATAATCCTTTCAGCATTTATCCTGAATTCAATAATGGAAATCGATGAACCCCGCTGGCTGGAATTCCTCATGCAGGTTGTTATTGTTACCCTTCTCCTGTTGTTATTCGGGGAGATACTTCCCAAGTTGTATGCTAACCAAAATGCCGTCAGGTTTTCCCTCTTCATGTCCTATCCCCTTGAAGTCTGCAAGCGTATCTTTTATCCGCTTTCATCTATATTGATAACTTCCACTTCCATGGTTAAGAATAGGATGGCAAAAAAAGGTCAGGACATAACTATGGACCAGCTCTCTGATGCCATTGGCCTGACCGCAGATGATATCGCCGAGGAAAAAACCATACTGGAAGGCATAGTCAAGTTCGGGAATATAGATGTCAGCGAAATTATGAAGGCCCGGATTGATGTGGTTGCCATTGATATCCGGACACGGCTGAACGAACTCATAAGAATAATAAACGAATCAGGTCATTCGCGGATACCAATATATACAGAAACCTTTGACAATATTAAGGGGATACTCTATATCAAGGATATCCTGCCCCATATCACCAAGGGTGATAAATTCAAATGGCAGTCCCTGATACGCCCTCCTTTTTACGTTCCTGAAAACAAAAAAATTGATGACCTGCTGCATGAATTTCAGACAAAAAAAATGCATATGGCCATTGTGATAGATGAATACGGGGGCACCTCAGGCATCATCACCCTGGAGGACATACTGGAAGAGATCGTTGGTGATATCACCGACGAATCAGATGATCACAGGCTCCATCACAAGCAGGTTGATAAGAATACATATATATTTGAGGGAAAGATCCTGCTGAACGATTTTTATAAGATCACAGATACACCGGATGATATTTTTAATCCTGTAAAGGGAGAGGCGGACACGCTGGCCGGACTGATCCTTGAAATCAGGGGCGAGTTCCCTGAGGAAGGGGCAACAATTGAATATGAAAACCTGCGTTTTCATATCGAATCAGTTGATAAAAGACGGATCAAACAGATAAAACTTGTTATTACCTGAGCCGGGGATCATAGTCACAGACCAGAAAGTGTGATAAAGAATTCGTGATGAGGAAACGGGATTTCTAAATAATGAAAGACAATGTCAATTGTCAGGAAAACCATATTCATTCTGTTACTGCCGGGGATACTGCTTGGATGCAAACGCAACTATATGCCCAAACCCAGCGGTTATATGAGAATTGATTTCCCCCAGAAAGAATACCAGCTCTTCGATTCCACCTACCCCTATTCCTTTGAATACCCTGTATACGCCAGCATCCTTCCGGATACAGACCCCAATACTGAGCCATACTGGATCAATATAGATTTTCCGGATTTCAACGGAAGGATACATTTAAGCTATAAGGATGTTTCCGGGAACCTTAGCCGGTTTACCGAGGATAGCCGGACAATGGCTTACAAACACAGTATAAAGGCGGATGCTATTAAGGAGACCGTCTATGCCAACCAGGAAACCCGGGTATATGGTTTGCTGTACGAGATAAAAGGGAATGCAGCTTCCAGCCTGCAATTCTATGCTACGGACAGCAGCAGCAAATTCATCAGGGGATCCCTGTATTTTAATGTTACACCCAATAAGGATTCCCTGGCACCGGTCATAGCCTTTTTCAAGGATGATATCATTCATCTGATTGAAACAGTCAGGTGGAACCAGGACAGGCCTTAAATTCTGTATAAACAGTCAGCGGCACATGGGAGTGATCATGCATAAAGAGATAAATTCAGGTTGTACCCTTGGGATCTGGGATATAACCGAAGATTATGATACCCTTTTGTCCGGACTGCAACTTTCCCTGGAAGAGAACCAGAGACTGAATAGTTTCAGAAACCATAGCCGCAAACTTGAATGGCTGAGTGTACGTACCCTGGCAAAGGAAATGACAGGAAAACAAATCAGGATCATTTATAATAATGAACGCAAACCTTTTCTTTATGATAATTCCTTTAATATCAGTATTTCACACTCACACAATTTTACTTCCATCCTGCTTAGCAAAACCAGGCGGGTTGGCATAGACCTGGAGTACATGTCACACAGGATCAGTAAGATCAGGCATAAATTTATCAACGAATCTGAAAAAATCACAGACAAACCGGAAGAATTAAGATATCATCTGTATATTCACTGGTGCGCAAAGGAATCCCTGTATAAGATATGCGACAAGCAGGAACTCATTTTCAACAAGAACCTGATAATAGAGCCTTTTGTACCAGCGGATAAAGGAAAGCTGAAGGGTCATATCACCGGTACAGAAAGTTTTAATGAGTCCTTTGAGCTGGAGTATCTGAGAAAAGATAATTACATAATTGTCTGGTGCTGCAAATGATCTATCAGTCAATAATAGAAAAACTTAAAAAAGGCAAGCTCTTTGCCATCCAGGTCGATCCTGACAAGCATACTGCCGCTTCGCTTACAAAGATAGCCAGGGCGGCCGAACGCAATTCAGTGGATTTCATCCTGGCCGGTGGCAGCATGGTCTTCAAACCTGTGCAGCAAAGCATCTCTGTCCTTAAACAGGAGTGCGATATCCCCATCATTCTCTTTCCGGGTAACATACTTCAGATCACCGACCAGGCCGATGGCATCCTGCTGCTTTGCCTGATCTCCGGAAGGAACCCCGAGTACCTGATCGGCAACCACGTCATTGCTGCCCCCCTTCTCAGGCAGAGCGGTCTGGAGATCATCCCTACCAGCTACATACTGATTGAGAACGGGCGCTCTACCTCGGTAGAATATATCAGCAATACCAAACCCATCCCTGCTGATAAGATAGACCTGGCTGCGGCCACTGCCATGGCCGGTGAGATGCTGGGTCACCGCCTGATATATCTAGAAGCCGGCAGCGGCGCCCTGGAACATGTGAACACCAGGCTGATTAAAGAGGTCAGGGGAAATATAAATATCCCCTTAATAGTGGGAGGCGGCATCACCCAGGCCAGCCAGGTGGACAAACTCTACCAGGCCGGCACAGATATGATCGTTGTCGGTTCAGCCGTCGAAATCGAACCCGGCAATCTCGACACACTCTGCCAGGCGGCCGCCAGGTACCGTTAGGATGCGGGCTTGCAGGATCAAAATATATTTGCAGGATAAATATATAGTATTTCGCCCGGTCTGAAAATGTACTAAATAACGTACAGAACAGGCCAAAATGTACTACATATGATACATTTTTTGAATAGCAAAATATACCATACCCTGAGTACTCAAAAACATGGAATATGAAGGATCGGAAAAAGCCCGGATCTGCACATCATCCAATTGGGCGTCGAATTGAATCCATTTGCCCTCAGATTCATTCCTGTATTCACATATCCAATGATCCCCGTGTAAATCTGATTTTGAATAATTTTCGTATCCAGTCCTGGCCCTTGCCGGTATGCCTTGAGCACGAAAGAAATAAAATAGAGATAATAACTCGAATAAAAAATCATTTATTGGCATCATCCCCAGACTGTTTCCTCTTTAGGTTCGCCCCAATCCCGGCGCCTAATGCAACGCCAATAGCAATCCCTAAAGCTATCTTGTCCATTGCTACGCCAACAGCAACACCAATGGCGATACCAATAGCCATACCATATCCCATTGGATTATTTAATTTCTTATTTCGGTTATTCATTTAAATTTCATTTATGTAACTAACGGTGGAACTTAGCGGCAAAAAGCAGCACCAAGCTTATAGGCTTTTTATCCGCTTCAGTGATTTGTTCTACAATAGTTAAGCCGCGTTATCTTCTCGCTTTTTGATATTCAAAAAAGCCTTCTCATTGGCAGTTAGTTCTTCTTCAAGATCGAAGTCATCTTGAAGCCCTAACCAAAATTTAGCACTATTACCGAAGTAAATGCTTAGTCTGAGAGCGGTATCTGCAGTAATACGTCTCTGACCTTTAAGAATTGCACTTATTCTTGTTTGAGGTATACCAATATCTTTAGATAATCTGTAAGAACTTATAGACAAAGGTTTCAAAAATTCTTCGGATAGAACCTCACCAGGATGTATATTGTTTAGCCGTGCCATTATAATTTATTTGTGGTAATCAATTATTTGTACTTCAAAAGCATGACCTTGGGACCATTTAAAAATAATTCTCCATTGATCGTTAATTCGGATACAGTGAAACTCAGCAAAATTTCCCGATAACTTTTCCAATCTGTTTGCAGGTGGAATTCTTAAATCATTGATATCAAGTGAATTATTTAGCATTCTTAATTTTCTCCTCCCGACTTTCTGAACCTCCAAAGGCAGCTTATTTGACCGTTCACCATTCCACACTTTTTCCGTTTTCTTCGATTTGAAAGTTCTGATCATATTGCCGTCTTACGTTACTAACGCCAAAGATAAGTAAATGCTTTGAATTTAACAAGACTAAGATGCTATTTAACTATTGTAGAACGGAGGAGCTCAGCTGCTTGCGCCAGCTGGCGTGCCTTTTTGAACCTTCATTTGCAAAAAGCATGACAGC
>CAZILN010000048.1:0-2621 GCA_964540005.1 uncultured Bacteroidaceae bacterium
ATCCAGAAGAAATCAGAGACCTGCTGGGTAACCCTGTGAAAATAGGAAACAAGCATGGAGCTTCCCTCTTGTTTAAAAAGATTCACTATTACCAGTGTATTGTCAGCATCAATATCGATGGTGGGTTTATTGAAGTCATCAGGTTTGAGTGCAGTCGCATCAACGATCACTTTCAGGATCAGGCCTTTATAATACAACGATGTCTCCCAGAGCAGGAGCTGGTTCTTATCAACCCAACCTACTTCCACAGCATTGTCATTAAAATATATGTCGGTAAACGGTACCCTTTCCTGATCCATTGATTTAACCAGTCTCAGGCTGGTTTCACTTTCCTCCCAAACATAGAACCTATCCATGAAATAAAGGTAGTTGCCTGATTCCTCGATCTGTCCCTCATCCCGGTATACAGGAACATCGTTCCTGTCCGCATAAACCACCCAGGGCTCATTTGAGTACATATGCTCAATACTCAGGTCCATATTCCTTTCCGGGTGGCTGTACTTCAATGGCCTGAACATGATTTCCTGCCGGAACAACTGGGCGTTCAGGGTTCCGGCCAAAAAAACAGTGAGCAGTAGTAATATGTATCTCTTACAGATCATTGATATCTTTAAGGAATCGAAGTATGGGGTATCCAGTAAAAGGCACGGTCGTTTGATTTAAAGTAGTAATCCCGGTCACTTTTGAGCCTTGCCAGGTCTCTTTGTTTTTCTTTGCAATACATAATAATCTCCTGTAACCTGTTATAAGGGAGCCTGTTCTCATCCCTGAGATCATTAAAGGTGTATTGTTCCAGCAGCTGATTTGCAGATGGCAGTCCGGTTATCATTTCGAGCATCTCACTGATGGTTTTGCTTTCTATTTCTTTACGGGTTACTCCATAATTTGTTCTTAGGATTTCAAGCCAGGTATCCGCCAGATCTTTCCTGACTTCGGTAAGAGTCGAGTTGGGTACCAGCAGTCTTTCAAGCGTCCTGATCAGGTCATCAAGCTCTTTGGAATCAAGGAACAACACATAATTATATACGGGGTTGTTCAATACATCTATCTCGTACGCAGTGAAAGACTCCATCAGGAACTGGTAATTCTTTCGGGTCATGATCTCGATCTGCTCGGCTGAAAGACCTGCATTCTGAAGGAAGGTTATGATCTCAGGTGTAAACGATCCGGTAACATCACCCTTGTTGCTGTTGGCGATGGCATCGATTTCAGACAGTAGTTTGTTGTTTTGTTCATTAGTGGACATAATTAATTGTTCCACCTGCCTTTCCACCATCCCGGCATCCATGGGTTTGTCATCTTTGGCATACTGGATCCCACCGGTTATCGGGCTGTTGACCAGGTTAAACTGGTACAGTTCACCCAAGCCGTTTTGACGAAAGCGAGGCTGGCTGCCCAGGGCAGTCAGGTTGAGTTTACCATATTTCTCCTTTTGTTTGTCAACCATTTTTAATGCTGCATCGGTGACCAGGTCCCGAATTTGATATATAAAATCATCATAGGCATCCTCGTCTTTATGATGGACCTGCAAAGCCAGGAAGTTTATGTTGTAATTGGCAATGTAATCAACCACGTCATCCGCCCCGGTCCTGTTTGGTCCTGGCCTGTCGCCAACGTCCCCCAGAAGAATGATGATGTTTGTTTCTTTTTCCTTACCCGCAAACAGGTGCCGGCAAGCTTTGTAAATACCATGATACATCCCTTCAGTTACGGTAGGATTGGGATAAGCATCTACATCAACATTCCGGATAAAATCACCAAACCTGTTGTTATTGGAAGTCAGGCTGAATACCTCAAAACTCTCATCATTCCTGGGATCATCATAATCACGGTAAATGACGGCTCCGAATTTGTAATCATTCTCGGAGTCATATAACTGATTCACACTGCTTGCCACACCCCTCCTGACCGGGTCCATATAAGCCCTCATGCTTCTGGTGCCATCAATAACGAACACAACATTGATCTTCCTTCTCTCTTCCCTGTGTTCATTGATCAGTTTGTCAAGTATGTCTTTCTGGCTGGCAGAGATCTTTTCTCCCGTGGTGGGATTGATCATGTCAGAAATGACAGCCGTGTAAAAGGTATTTCCTTCCTTTTTAAAAACCGGGAACCGCTTAAAATATGGATCTTTCCTATTTTCGTAACTATCCGAGTTCCAGATGGCTTTGTTAAGGTCTTGTCCTTTTGCATATTGCAGGCATTCCTCTTTGTGGCCGAAAAGAGAGGCGGGAATACTATTTGTCTTTCGCTCATTGGCAGCTTCCACATCCCATTTCGGTTCAATGGCCTGCCGGTGATCCCAGATCTGGAGCTGGTCAATGTCAACCCAGCCCATGATGAACTCCTTCGGCTCACCGCGGGTGATATCGTCTTTTTTACTCAGCAGGAACCTGTTTCCTGCTTGCTTGAGTACATAGAATACTTCAAATAAGGGTGAGGTTACGTCATTGGGAGTAGTGGCTTCAGGAGAGTCATAGAAGGATAATTTCTCTGCTTCCGATTGCATGGCGCTGAAAGATTCCCTGATGATATCAGGTGTGGTGATGGTCATTACTTTGATCCTGAAATTGGTCACTTCACTATACACTGTTGTGGGCCACAGCAACATTTTGTCTTTT
>CAZILN010000049.1:0-16377 GCA_964540005.1 uncultured Bacteroidaceae bacterium
CTGGTTCAGAAACGATGATCCCGATCTTGCACTCGAAGGATCAGTACTGACCTCCTTTGGGCGCAATATTGGTACCGGGATAGGCCTGTACAATGATTCCTTATGGACCGGTAACGGAATTCGATTGGGAGGGGAGGAATATATTACCAATGGCGGAGTTCCTTTTACATCAACCGAATGGAACCATGTAACATGGGTATTCAGGCACGGGATAACAAAGCTATACCTTAACGGTGAACCGGTAATTTACCTTAATGAAGAAGAAAATTATTTCTGGCAGTCATTCAATAACGATTTCAATCATTTCAGAAATAACATGATAGGGTCTGTGCTCGGGTATAACAGGGCCCTTAACGCTATTTATCCTGCAGACCTCGCGTGTTGCGGCTGGTGGGGATATCCACTCGAGGGAATGATGGATGAGCTGAAAGTCTTCAATTATGCCCTTGATGAAGATGAAGTACTTCAAAATTACGCCGAGGATCTTCTGCAGGTAAACGGAACGGCCGATATCTGGACCCATGCCATTGGCCCGAACAGCATGGTGCTGGGAGCCTGGACAGAAAATGCGGATCACTATGATCTTCAAATAAAGGAAGTACCGGGAACATTTACGGATATTATTCCATCAAGAACTGCCTATCTGGATGGGGTCTATTTCTTCCTTCTTGACAGCCTGAATTCTGATACGGACTATGTCATCAGCGCTCTGCCCATGAATGCAGCAGATACAGGCATTACAGGTTATGACACCATCTATACACGCTTTGACAGGGAAATGATCGCCCACCTCAAATTTGATGCGGATTACAGCGGGAAAGTACTTGAAGAAGTGTCGGGCGGACAGGATTCCATGATAAACTGCAACCTTTCCGATGATGCCATCAGCGGAAAGGCGCTGAGCATAGGATCCTTATTATTCCCGGATGATGAGGATGCGGCCGTGTTCCTTGATAATGCATTCGCTGACATACTGGACGACTGGATATTGGACAATGTCGATGCAGACATGACTTTCACGGAAGCCTCATATGCCTTCTGGTTCAAGAACCTGGATCAGGACAGGGCCAGAGACGGATCGGTGCTGGCAGCTTTCGGCGGTGATATGGGCAACGGCGTCTTCCTGTACAATGATTCACTGTGGTATGCGGTCGGTGATGAGTATACAGCAGATGGTTTCGTCTCGGGTGACGGCATCCCGTTTGCATCTCCTGACTGGAACCATGTGGTGTGGGTGTTTAAGCATGGGACCACACAACTCTACCTGAATGGCCAGATAGCAATGGAAATGGATGATGATTATTATTTCTGGCAATCATTCAATATGAGCAGCGATTATTGGGCTGCCAACCAGCTTGGCTCAGTATACTGGTATAACAGCGCACTGGACGGATTTCTCCCTGATGATCTGAGTGTTGAAGAGTATCACCATATGTTCGACGGACTGATCGATGAATTCAAGGTGTTTAACTATGCACTCAGCGCTGAAGAGGTTGATACCATGTATTCATACCTGGATATCGATTCTGTCAGCATCACTAATCCGCTGTGCCATGGGGATTCCACCGGGACACTGACGGTATTTGCCACCGGCGGCCTTCCACCCTATTCATATTCCATAGATGGTGGAACCACCTTCCAGGATGACAGCATATTCACTGATCTTCCTTCAGGTATTTACCAGCTTATTACACAGGACGCATCAGGTGGTAAAAGGACAGTCACTGACAGCATCGTTGCACCGGATCCTATCGCACTTACATTCAACAACGCAGATTTCAGTTGTGCAACCAGAAGCGAAGGCAGCATCGATCTCACCGTAACAGGTGGTACAGGGACCTTCACATACAGCTGGTCAACAGGAGCAACAGATGAAGACATCAGCTCACTGTTACCCGGTGTTTACTCTGTTTTGGTGACCGATCAGAATGCCTGCCAGCAGGCAGACAGCACTACTCTGGCTACAACCGGAGTCATTACCATCTTCTTGACAGATACAGTGTCATTCTGCTATGGCGACAGTGCATACATAGCCGGACCGCCTGAATACACCGGATACCTTTGGTCTGACGGAACCTCAGACAATGACACCGTCTGGGCCAGTGCTACTGCCACCGTATGGCTGCAGGTTACCGACACCCTGGGCTGTACAGGCAGTGATACAACGCAGTCCATAGAGTTAGCAAAAATAGTGACCACAATCACAGCAACAGCTTATGATTGCCAGGCCGATACAGAAGGTAGTCTAGACCTGGCGGTAAGCGGGGGAACAGCCCCCTACACTTTCCTCTGGTCAAACGATTCGACCAGCGAGGATCTGACAGAACTGCTTCCAGGAGAAATTACCCTGACCCTGACGGACGCCGCCGATTGTATCGCTATTGATACCGGTACAGTATCCACAGCAGGCAAAATAGTTTTCAGCCTGACAGATCCCGATGAGATCTGCAGCGGTGACAGTGCCCTTATTATGGCTCCTTCCGGATATGCAACATACCTCTGGTCGACCGGCGAAAGCGGAACCAACCAGATCTATGCCAAAGATGCAGGCAAGTATTGGGTAGATGTAACAGCCAGTACAGGTTGCGTAAATCTGCCCGATACAGCAACCTTAGTGGTAAACACTACCCCGGATGCTCCGGTCAGTGCTGATGTCTCGGTCTGTTCGGGGGCATCCGTCCCTGACCTGACGGCCACCGGTACCAACATCATCTGGTACGATGACCAGCTGAACCAGGTTTCCACAGGCTCACCATTTGCAACCGGAAAGACAGAGTTTGGCAACTATACCTATTTTGTCTCACAGGCCTCGGAACTCTGTGAAAGTCCGCTTACCCGGGTTACCCTGAGCATCAATGCCCTGCCTGTAACAGTTAATCTCGCGGATACCATATTGTGCGAGAATGACACCTTACGAATCTCGGTAACGGCAGAATCCGGACACTCATATACCTGGCTGGTATCCGGAACGACTGATCCTGTTTCGAGTTCAGCAGATTTCGAAGCTTCTCCGTCCACTCAAACCGATTATGTCTTCTGGGACCAGGTCGATTCATCCGGTTGTGAGCTCTATGACACCTTTACCTTAAGTATACAGGAAAAACCATTATTAACCTACAGCATTAATAATGATGTGATTAATTCCGGTAACTATGCTACTATCACACTGGATGAGGATTATACCTATACATTTGTACCCGGGGACAATGTAACAGAGGTAACAAGTTATGTATTTAATGTTGCACCTACTGAAAATACAACATATACGGTCACCGGGAGTTCGGCAGCTGGTTGTGCAAGTGATACAACTATCGACGTATTTGTATATTGCGAGGCATGTTCCGATATTTTCCTGCTGGAAGAAGACGGATTCTTTAACCATGGCTGTGTGAATAGAAATTACAGGAACAGTGCGAATTGTACATGGACCATTTTCCCATCAGGGACCATTACGAAGATTCACCTATGGTTTGAATTAGACAGTTTTGATATTTTGCCTGGTGATGAGATAAGGGTATATGAAGGGATAGATGCCAGTGGCACGTTTAAAGGAGCTTATGATAATGATAACCTGCCGCCGGCAGATGGATTATTTATTCAGGGTAATTCTGCCTTTATTCAGTTTATATCTAATCTGACTGAAACAGGTCAGGGATTTCAGGCACATTACTCCAATGCCACTGCTATTCAAGATCTCTCTTCAAGGAATATCACTATCTATCCGAATCCGAACCAGGGTTCCTTTACCCTGGAAATGGAGCAGGTCCTGTTCAGTGAAGCAACCCTGGAGATATACTCTGCACTGGGACAGAAAATCTGGAACAGGAAGATTGAAGCGGTGAACGGATCAATTAATGAGACCATTGACATAGATGGGGTTCCGGATGGAATGTATCACCTGAGAATAATAAGTAAGGAAGGATTCTATTTCAGAACGATTATAAAGGAATAGAACCCGGTTATATAATTAAAATGCAGATACAGGGATCTGCAGCGGATCTCTGCTGCAAAAATATCCCATAAATTATGGCTGGTCAACTTTACCCTTAGTGTTGGTCTTGATCACCAGCAACTGCTTATCGGACCCGTTGTCCCTAAATCCGGTCATCACAAAGCCACCTTCTTTAGCTTCAATCAGGCTGTGGACTCCCAATGATTCCCCGTCATAATCCTCTTCCCAGTCTGCAGTAAAGTCCGGTTTGATTTTGGCAAGGGTCATTTTATCAGAAAGCACAGCGAATCCCCCATCCTGAGTAGGTGTTACCGAAACAGATTCGGTAATAAGTATATTGGGATAGGACAGGAAATCAACAACTGTCCCGTCAGTGCGCACCCGGGTTACCCGCATAGCCCCGGTAACAGCAGCAGCAGCAACCACATAACTGGTGTCACTGGCTGAAGAAGACGATTCCCCTATCTTTCGCACGCAGGCTCTTTGTTTGGAAATACAGTTTGAGATGATCTCAGTTTGCCAAATGATAATTTTCAGGTCTTGATAATTAAGTTTATAAAGCATCAATTTACTTCCTGATCCCGTTCCTATTGTGGTCAGCAGGAGATAATTTCCGTCATGAGCTACCTCAATACAGCTGCCGTAATCATCAAGCGATTCACCTACAGGCCACCTTGAACCTGAAACACCGGCATTATCGGCCTCATAAATAACTGATTGAAGCATATCGCTGGTCTGGTAGGTCCCGGTATAGCCATACATCAGGAATCCTGTGTTTTCGGTTTTCTGTACTATAGAAAAACCAAGATCTATCTGCGATAATCCGAAATTATATGCTTTCCAGCGTGGTATACCTTCACTGTCTGTTCTGATAAGGTAGAACTGCCAGTTATTACCATCCTTGAATTTATTACCCTGTATCACCAGGTCACCACCATCCAATTCCATCAGGTCGGTCCCATATTCTTCATCCAGTTTATCATCTCCATAAACCAAGTGATATGTCCAGTCGGAATCACCATTATCATCAATTTTTAAAAGGTATACATTGTCATTGGCATTTTCAGTATCACCATACCGGCCGGTTATAACAAATTTATCGTCCGAGGTCTGGATAATTCCCCATCCTTCATCGTCTCCGCCCTCGCCGAATAACCTCACCCATGTATTTGGCTCTGAACACTGATCCAATGGACAGGTATCCTCCAAACACGTAACTCCTACTATACAACAGCAACCCCGGCAAACAAAACCTGTGATATCAGCGCAGGTGTCCGTAAGACAAGTAACATCCTCCTCGCAGCAACAGCCCTCACAGTCAAATCCAGGTTTGTTCAGGCAGGTATCTACATCACAGTCACCGCAGCAACAGGAATCCGGACAACCTTCCGGGCACAGATTACCACAATCAGCATCATAGTAATGGTCGCATCGTTCGGGAAACTTACCCTGACAGTCAGACAGGAGAACGATCAATGAAATGAACGAAAAAGCAGCAAGTAATATTCTCATAGTATGAAAAATCTGGCTTGTTATTTCCGAACTAAATTACTGTTTTTTGTCAAAATCTACAATTAGTCGCAATATTTCAACAAATTTTGAATTTATTTGTTGTAATAAATAAACAGGGAAAATGAAGTGGACAAGCAAGGACATCCCCGATCTGAAGGGCATAACAGCAATAGTTACCGGGGCTAACAGCGGCATTGGATTTGAAACTGCAAAAGCCCTGGCCTGTAAGGGTGCCGGGGTAATTATGGCCTGCCGTAGCATGCAGAAGGGTAAAGAAGCAACCGGAGTAATTACCCGTTATTACCCGGAAGCAATCATCGAGGTAATGACTCTTGACCTTTCAAGTATTGACTCTATTAAAAAATTTTCCGGGATTGTTAATAAAAAAAAATCAAAAATCGATATCCTTGTCAATAATGCCGGGGTGATGATACCTCCCTATGGTAAAACAGAGGATGGTTTTGAATTGCAATTCGGCACCAACCACCTTGGGCATTTTGTTTTAACAGGACAGTTATTTGATCTGATCTCAAAGGCAGATAATGCACGCATTGTGACTGTCAGCAGTATAGCCCACAGGCAGGGAAAGCTTGATTTTGAGAACCTTAATGCAGAAAAAGGCTACAGCAAATCAGCTGCCTACGGACTGAGTAAAATAGCCAACCTGATGTTCACCTACGAACTGCAGCGAAAAATAGATGCTGCCGGGTTAAACATGATTGCCATTGCTGCCCACCCGGGCTGGACCGCCACCAACCTGCAGAAATACTCTGCTTTGTTCAGGGCCATGAACCCGTTATTTGCTCAAAAACCGGAAATAGGCGCCCTGCCCAGCCTTTATGCAGCAACCGCACCCGGTGTTAAAGGAGGATGTTATTACGGTCCGGGTGGATTCTATGAAACGCGCGGCTACCCTAAACAGGTATCCTCTGCCAAACGTTCTCATGATGTTGAGATGGCAGGAAAATTATGGGAAGTATCTGAAGAAATGACCGGGGTTCCCTTCACTTTTTAAGATATAATACCGTGCCGTTTGGTTGCCCTGACCCGAAACCCACTCCAGGAAACCTGACCCGGTCATTGTCAGAATTTTTTCTGTTTTCGCAATAAAATTCGTAATTTCTCATTTACTATATATTACCTTTGGAATAATTGCGCTAATTAAAAAATTTTGAGGGAAAATGCATCCGGCAAAACCAATCATACATAGGATAGCTGTTTTTATACTTCTCCTGACGACGATTTTTTCCTGTATTAAGGAAGAGTTCGATCCGGACAAGCTGAATAACTCTGTTCAGATAAACCCAAGTGTAGGCTCTCCCATTGGATATCTTAACTTCAATCTTGAATCCATGTTAACTGATACTACCCGGCCTGACATTCTGGAGATAAATCAGGACGGGAAGATAACACTCAGGTATAAACAGAGGATATTCACTGATACGCTGGAAGACATGATTAATGTTACTGATGTAAATGTCAACCTCCCGAAATCAAATGATAACGGCAGGATAGATTTGAGTATTCTCGGTGCCTTGGATGAAATGGTTATTCCTTATACAAAAAGAGTGGCCCTTGACACCAGCAATAATGAGAATATCCGGATCGACAGCATATGGGTCAGGAACCTGTCAATTGAAGTCAGCCTAAACGCCAGTGATGATCTGAATGCTGACTTACAGTTATTAAGCCAGTCTTTCATCAGTGAGCAGGATAATGATTCTCTGGACATGAATATTCCCTTTGACGGGACAGTGACTACGCAGGTACTTAACAATTATACTATTTTCCCTGTTGACAATCACCTGATCCTGAATTTCAAATTCACTATGAGGAACTCGCCTCTTGTTTTTGAACCAGGGGATGATTTTTTCGGTTTGAATTTCAGGATCGTTAACGCAGAAATCGAAGCCATTTTCGGGGATTTCGGGAATATTGACATGGATCTTCCCCCACAGACCATGAACATCAGCTTTTATAATTCAATCCTAGAAGGGGCATTCCGCTTTCAGGACCCCCAGCTGAATATTTATTTCAGCAACTCTATCGGGGTTCCGGTACAGGTAAGCCTGCCGGATTTCTATGTAATCGACCGTTTTTCCGATACGACGGATATAATTAATACGACGGGTAACAGCATTCCTACTGTAAGAAATCCTAAGATAATTGATTTTCCCACAACTATAACAAGGCATGATATTGCCGGCAGGACTGTTTATGATAGCCTGATACTCGATCTGAATGAAACCAATGTATTTTACATCCTTGAGCATGTAAGGCCCACCACGCTTACATTCAATGTTGCCGGCGAAGTAAATCCGCCTTCCAGCCAGGAGACGTTCAACTTTATTGCTTCAGACTCCTACTTCAGTGTCGACCTGGAATTGGTGCTCCCCCTTGTTGGAAATGCCTCTATGACACTCAAAGACACCCTGGAATTTGATTTTACCAATATATACAGCAAACCCCCTGAAGAAATCGAAAGCCTTACATTCCTTGTAAACTTTGAGAACGGGTTCCCGGTAGAAGTAGAGGCTCAATTGTTTTTCTACGGTGAATCTTATAATGATTCTATCGGTCCCCTGTTCGAAAGAGGCTATTATCCGGTTGATGCCGGGGTTCCGGATGGACGATTAGGTTGCGGGGTAAGCCCTAGCAGGCAAACACAGCTGGTACCTTTTACCCTTGACAGGATAGAGGAACTGTCGAGGTCAAAGATAGCCATTGCCTGGGCCGTGGTAAATACCTATGACTATCATAAATCACGGCCGGATGTAGCATTCTGCCAGGATCATTACTTCAAAACCAATATCGGGATTATTGTTAAAGCCAATGTTAATTCGGCTGATTACGTGGATGATAATTAGGATCATGAAAATTACCTGTTTCAGATACCCTGTCACAATAATCAGTCTGGCCCTTTTTATCAATGGAAACATATTGTCGCAGGACAATACCATGTATTTCATGCACGACATCCCACAGGCAATATATACCAATCCTGCCCTTTATTATAAATGTAAAACCTATATTGAGTTACCCGTCCTGTCGTCCATTAATTTCAGTTTTGCAAGCACCGGCTTTGGCTACCACGATGTTATTCGTCCAGGGACCGGAGGCCGGGCTGATTCCCTGATTATTGATGTGGATAACCTGGCAGAAAAACTCAAGAAAAGAAATTTCATAAGGAATGATGTCAGCTTCAACCTCCTGGGTGCGGGCTTCGCCGTAAAGGATTTCTATTTTCATTTTAATATTTCCAATCAGCTCGAATCGCGTGTGGGATTTCCGGGGGACCTGGTACGGATCAAGGATGGAAACTGGGACCCGGCTGAAGGGGAACCCAAAGATATTAACCTCGGTGGCCTTGGCGTAACAGCTTTTAATTACATACAGGTAGGTGTGGGTGCAGCATATAAACCGAACAGGAACCTGTCTGTAGGTGCTACAGCCAAATACCTTATGGGGACTGCCAGCCTGGTTAACAGGCGCTCGAACCTGGATATTATAACAGATGAGAATCTTATTGATATTACAGGTTCAGTTGATTACCGGATTAACTCATCATTCCCCATAGAATTTGATCTGAATGATAGCACCTATGTGGAAAATGTGCGATTTACATTCACCGATCCTTTGCATGATTTTATTTTTAATAAGAACCGAGGTATCGCCCTGGATGCAGGGATCATCTATAACTATTCTGAAGATATCACCCTTACTGCCAGTATAGTGAACCTTGGTTTCATCCGCTGGAACTCCAATGTCAACCGTTTTGAAGCAAATGGCAACTTCACCTTTAACGGAGTTGATCTTAACGAATATACAAGTAGAGAAGGGGAAACAGATTTCCTGGGGGCACTGGTCGATTCCATCAGGCAATCCTTTCAGTTTAAGCAGACAGTCAGTCCATATTTAACCCTGCTTACAACCGAATTCTTTGCAGGAGGCTACTACCGGTTGACAAATAACCTGAACCTGGGGGTTCTTGGAAAGGCAGAAATATATGACAGCCGTCCGCACTTCAGTTTCACAGCCTCAGCCAATGTTAATCCCGTCAATTTCTTTAATGCCACACTCAGCTATTCAATTATGAATAATAAGTATTACCACCTGGGGGCCGGACTGGGTATCAGGGGAGGTGGTACGCAGTTTTACTTTATTGCCGATCATATCCCGATTCGCATGGTTAAAATCACAGGGACCCCTATCATATTTCCCTATAATGCCAGGACCTTCAATTTCCGTTTTGGCATGAACCTGGTCTTCGGGTGCAAGGACAGGTACAAGGAGGAAAAAACCAAAAGAGGGCGTCCAAAAACAAACAGGAATCTCTGCCCGGCCTACTGGTAACATCGTGAGTCGTTTATATGGAAATCAAAGGGAAGTACAATACAGCTATCGTTTTCAATGATAATATCGACGAGGCTTCCTACAGCCAGATACAGGAGATCTGTGACCTTTCCCTTTTTGAAGGGACCCGTATCCGCATCATGCCTGACGTGCATGCAGGTAAGGGTTGTGTGATAGGTTATACTGCTGTTCTCGGAGAAAAAGTTGTACCGAACCTGATCGGCCTGGATATAGGATGCGGCATACTTTCAACAAACCTGGGCAGGATACAGCTGGGATTTGATAAACTGGATAAGTATATCCGCAGAAGCATTCCCCATGGATTTAACAGGAACAAATCAGTAAGTACGGAAGATTTCCCACAAGCTTTTATAACTGACCTTGAAGAGGTTTGTGAAAAGCTGGATATAGAATTCAGTGATCATGCCAAAGGCCTGGGAAGCCTTGGGGGAGGCAACCATTTCATTGAAATTGCCACAGACAGCCGGAAGAACAAATGGCTGCTTATCCACAGCGGATCAAGGAATTTTGGCCTGCAGGTGGCCACAAGGCACCAGAAAAAAGCGTATCAGTATTGCAGGGGAAAAGTCCCCGGGATCCCCAGGGACTTTGCTTTCCTGGAGGGGGATGACAGGGAGGAATACTTCATCCATATGAGGGTAGCACAACAATATGCATCGCTGAACCGGCAGGAAATGACAAGACGACTGCTCTCCTTCCTCGGCATCCGTGAACCGGACGAACAGTTCGAGACCATTCATAATTATATCAATTTCGACGATAACATCATCCGCAAAGGAGCCATCTCGGCTCATAAGGGAGAAAGGATGCTGATCCCGTTTAATATGAGAGACGGGAGTATAATTGCCCTTGGGAGGGGTAACAGGGATTGGAATTATTCGGCTCCGCACGGGGCAGGCAGGCGCATGTCGCGGAACCAGGCAAAGAAACTGATCGACTTCAGGGATTTCCGGAAAAGCATGAAAAATGTATGGTCCAGCACGGTTACCGAAAAGACAAAAGACGAGGCACCTATGGCATACAAGCCAAAACACGAGATCATGAATTACCTCGTCGAATCAGTTGAGATTGTGGATTCCCTGGTACCGGCTTATAATTTTAAGGCGGAATAATTTATTATGGTTTCGGCTTTCCAGACAGAAATGGTTATTCCGGAAATTATAATCCCGGAAATGATCATACTCTTCTGGGACCAGGTTTCTTTCCGTAAAACAGATCGTCAAGTGGAAGGGCCAGTCGCCGGAAAACAGTTGAATTTCGTATCCCGAACCGGATCAGCCGGTGGAACCAGTTATCAGGGTGTGAATAGGGGCATACGATAATACACCTCCCGCAATCCGTACCTGCCATGCACCAGAAAGTATAGCAGGATTCAGAATTGATCTGCCATCGCAGGGCGCCTGAAACCTCTTTCGCTGGTCCGTCCGGAATTGATTGTGCCGGGCAAACCAGGGAACACTTTTTACAATGCCGGCAAAAGTCGATGACAGTCTCATCGGAACTCAGCTGTACCGCTGTCAGTGGAATGTCTGTGGTTACGACTGCAATCCTTACCCTTGGACCAAGGCGGGGTGTCATAAGCAAACCCATCCGTCCAATCTCCCCCAATCCGGCATCCCTGGCTACAAGCGGACAAATTATTTTGTAATTACCATCTATATGGGCACGGGCTTGATACCCAAGCTTCCTGATGAATTCTGCCAGCTGTACGGCCATCATGCCGGAATTCAGGTACTGATTGGCAGATTCGAGTACAGTTGGTGCAGCCGGGGCCATTTTCATCATATCATAATCCATCTCAACAGTGAGGGCCACTGCAAATTTATGCTCCGCTTCAAAGGCCTGTCCATAGCGGTTCCCCCGGCCGCCAAATGTATACACATGATAATCCTTTAGTTCACATACCCCTATAGAATGAGCCCCCCATCCCTTTACCATGGTTTTTATCATCTTTGTGACATCCCCGTCATCTACCGGTGAAGGCTTTCCGTCTGGCGGAGCCTCAACTCTTGGATGCAGGGCATCCACCTTATTAAATATTGACCTGGCTGCTGCAAACAGTACCGCATCATAGTACTTAGACCCTTCCTGGAGCAACCCGGGTTTCTCCCGGAAGCTGTCATCGGCTTCCTTTTTTCCTGGATTGTTCCTGTAATATTCGTAAAACAGCCCGGTCCTTTCCTGCAGGCTCTTCCTTGAAAACATTGTGTCCCTCTCATCAAACCTGGTCCCTGGCATCTGTGGCTTGTAGTTAACCGGTACACGGACAGGCACCAGGATCAGCAGAACTGGTAAGAGCAATAATCCTGATAAGCCATAGAATAACCAGGCCGGATACTCAAAAATCAGTAAGGAAACCAGTATATATGGCAGTGACAGAACGACTCCCCCTGACAGGGAAATCAAAGCCGCCCTGTATTCTTTCTCCTGGAAGGAGATAGTAAAAACAAAGAAAAAGAACAGGAATATCAGCAATCCTTCTGTCAGCAGGATAAAATTCATGGCCGGTTCAAAAAAGAGCAATAACATAGGGGACCAGAATGATCAATCCAATAGCCAGGGCACCTGCAGCAGCTATGAGAACCGCCGCGGCGGCGATGTCCTTTGCCTTCATTACCAGCGGGTGAAAATCCGGTTTAGTAACATCTGCCAGGAATTCAAAAGCTGTATTCAATGCTTCTGCTGTCCATACTGCAATCACAGCCAGGATTACAAGCCCCCATTCCAGTCTTGTGATCCCGAAATACAAGCCCGCGATAATGATCAATCCTGTTGACAGGGCATGAATCCATGCATTGTGCTGGCTTTCTATCATGAACCTGATACCCCTTCCGGCATAGAAAAAACTCCTGATCCTCTTTAGGAGACTAAATCGTTTCTTTGTTACATTCATTGGTAATCAATTATTTGCAAAAGAATATTCCAGTACTATATAGTTTCGAAAATCTAATCTAAAGGTAAGCTGTTTATTATTAAGACAAAAACTTACACCTTAACAGAGACCATCCTCCATGATAGCCAAAAAAAACCGTCCCACCTTGCAGTAGAACGGTCTGTTTTAGTTAATGTCCCTGCTGAATTACTTCATCTGGCACAGAACTCAGTTAAATTACTCAGATAATAAATCAGACAGATCAAAACGACTTATAGTAAGCATCCATGGTTCTATTTCAAGCTCTTCCTCATAAGCTTCTGAATAAAGTACCGGTCCGCTGAGCAATTCCAGGTTGAACATCCAGGCCTCAAATCTGAGCTGTTCTTCTGCTGTTTCTGCAAGAATGTCTGAACTCAGCTCCAGTATCCTGTTTTCAGTTGCAGGCTCCTCTCCCATTATTTCTGAAGTAACTAACTGAGTAGTATCATCAATTTTTTCTGACTTTTCACCAGTTTCAGGTTCACCTGCTCTTACGATCAGGCAATTCAGAAAAGCCAGTATGATAACAAATGACAGGTAAAGCACCATCCTTGGAAGTTTTACGACCGTCTGGGTATTATTCGCTATAGTTTTCATTTAAAGTTCCTCCTTTATCTGCTTACGATTTCCAAAATCAGGCTGTTTTGTTATACATCCTCCAATCGTTTCTTTTAGTCATCATCGCATCTTTCCATCAGCCATCATCAGGCCGGGATTTCTGCTAACAATTCAGGCTTTTTCAGACTTACACTATGGTAGATTACTGCAAATGCAGCAGAGATCCAGATGGCCGAAAGGATCACGCCGAAACCGATCATTATAAGTCCGGCAATGACAATCGGAATGGCCAGCAGGCCCATAAAAAAGATGGTCCATCCATGCCCGCTGGTCATGGCCCAGCTGGTTTTAAGGGCTTCCATAACTTCCATTTTCCGGTCAATTACAAGGAAGGGAACGAAAGCAAGACGGCAGGCGAAAATAATTCCCGGAAATATAAACATGACAATACCTATAAAGACAATCACTCCTACAGCCAGATTGGCAAGTACTGCATTCCAGTAATTGCGTTCAAATACTGAGAACATATCTTTGATCTCAATTTTTTCTCTTCGTACTGCCTTCAGATATACCCAGTTGACGCTGTACCCGATAGGGCCTGTCAGTAATACACCATATGCGACACCAAACATACCCAACAAAATAAAAATGGGTTTGAATTCATCTGCCTCCCATTTCAATGTTCCAATAGGTATGCTTATAATACCGTAAACCAGGCTGACTACCAATAGCTCTATAAAAGTTTGCCACATTATGTCCCATCCTTTTCCATAGCTGGTACCCGCAGTGATCCTGCCATTTGTTTGTTGATCATTTATTGCTTCCATAATTGTATTTTTATAATTTGTACTTGAATTTTTTGATTGAATTTTAAATCCGATTCAAATATACATACTGCTTACCGCGGATTTTAGCGACCAAAGTAGGATTCGAAATTTTTCCTACTTTAGTTCGGAAAAGGTCCGGTACCTACCAAAGTAGGATTTTCAGAAACACTACTAAGGTTGGTACGTAATTTTTCAAAATAACCTAATTTCGTGAGTGAAGCTTCTGAAAGCACTTGAAATATGCTTGTATTAATTAAGTTAAACCAGGCATAAGGTAAAGCCTTAGATCAATATATATGAAGGAGTCATTACAGATACTTGTTATCGCATCCTCACTTCTGATAGGAAGCATTTCCATCATATTTGCTTTCCGCCTGATGCGAAACTACAAGCTGCCCTATCTTTCCACTTATTTTTATTTTCTTGTATTCCTCTTTGTTTTCAGCATTTATGGTGTTCTTGGGTCAAGCATATTGCGGTTTTTCCTGGAAAATTCCCTCACCAACCCCGAATCTGCTGAGACCATCCAGCTTATACTGATCTTTCTGGGGGTTCCCTTCCTGATCCTGTCATGGTACATGTTCTACCGTTTCTGCAGAGAGCTTACCGGTCATTCCCTTTCTGTAATATTCACACCGGTGTATTTCATTACCCTGGCCCTTCTCTTCCTGGGATACGGCTACCTGCTGTTCAGGATCCTGCAGTTTGGAGAGGACCTCTTCGATCTTACTATACGATTACTGGTTATTGCCTATTCAGTAATAACCGCCCTGGTTGTGGCCGCCGGACTTCTGCAGGTCTCCATCCTGTCCCGGAAATCAGCAGACAGGCAGCACAGAAAGGCCAATCTGCTGCCGGTATATATGTACACTGCATTTTTTACCATCCAGATTGTGCTGCTTAACTTTTCCCTGGCCTACCCCCTGGTAAGCCTTTTGTTTATCTTCCTTTTATTCAGTTTCCATGTTATCCCCATCCTTTTTCTGAATATTTTTCTCGATAAAAATTACATAGAGCCTGAGATCTCTGAATCCTTTGATAAGCTTCTGGAGTATTTTGTATCCAAATACGGGATCTCCAAACGGGAAACGGAAATTGTGGAACTGATATTCAGCGGAAAGAGTAACCAGGATATCAGTGACAGCCTGTTCATCTCGCTGCAGACGGTCAAGGATCACATTCACAGGATCTACCTGAAAACCGGCGTTAAGAACAGGGTACAGCTGACCAACCTCATACGTGTTCACGATTCTTAGCATCCCGTTGCAACAGGACAGGCACAATTAATCTGTATGACCGGACAGGATTTTTACAGATCTTTGTAATATGACCAGACAAATAGTTATAGGTGATATTCATGGTTGTCTCAGGACTTTCAGACGCCTGCTTGAGGACATGATTGCACTGGTACCTGAAGACGAACTATTCCTCGTGGGGGATCTTATCGACAGGGGACCTGACAGCAAGGGGGTGATGGATTATGTACTGGAGTTAATGAATACAGGCTACAAGATCACTACGATCAGGGGAAACCACGAAGAAATGCTGCTTGAATCGGCCGGTGATGAGAGGTTCCTGGTAACATGGATGTATAATGGTGCAGAGGCGACCATTCGCTCTTTCGGAGTGGATTATGATCTTGATACTGCCAGGAATGTCACAGAATATGTTGACCAGAGGTATTTTGATTTTCTCAATTCACTTGAATATTTCATTGAGCTGGAAGATTACCTGATTGTACACGCCGGATTTGATTTCAGGAAAAAAGATCCTTTTTCCGATACCCATTCTATGATCTGGTCGAGAGGCATGCTTTATGATGCAGGAAAAGCACGCGGAAAAAGGATAGTACACGGACATACTCCTGTTTCGGTGGATCAGATCAGGCAGTCCATTGAAGATGACTCGAATTTCCTGATCAATATTGATGGAGGCTGTGTTTACCCATACTACACTGACCTGGGGAACCTGGTGGGAATTAACCTGGGAAACCAGGAACTGTTCATACAGAAGAATTGTGAGGTACCCGGGTAGGGTTGACGCAACCCTTTGCTTCCAGGAACTGTCTTTTAATATATTCTGTTAACGATTTTATAAATTATATAGTACATTTAATATAAATTTGTCAGCCAATAAGAGAAACCGCCATGTTATTAACAGCAGAACTATTCATAGAATTATATAAAAGCAGCAAGAGGAACGGCACTAAAAAATTAAATAAAGACACGTACCGGAAGTAT
>CAZILN010000050.1:0-7071 GCA_964540005.1 uncultured Bacteroidaceae bacterium
GGATATACTGAATAAACTGTCAAAACTCTCCTTCATCCTCTTATTGATACTCATTGTTTCTACTGCTGCCAGTTTTATAATTAGATTTGAATTGTTCAGTATCTACATTCTGCCACTGGCCATTGTCCCTATAATGATAAAAACCTTCTTCGATTCGCGACTGGCTCTGTTCGTTCATATGCTGACGGTACTGATCATCGGATTCTGGGCCCCAAACGGGTTTGAATATGTTTATCTGAGTATTATCTCGGGCATCGTAGCCCTTTACAGCCTGACCAATTCGTACCGGCGGGGGATACTCTTTCTTACCGCAATACTAACAATATCTGCCTATGCCCTTGTATATCTGTCATTTTCTGTCATCCAGGAGGGTAAGATGTCCAGTATAGATTTTCGTCCCTTACTCTGGTTTGCAGGTAACGGATTCCTGATACTGACATCATATCCGCTGATATTCATTTTTGAAAAGTCATTTGGTTTTCTTTCAGATTCCACCCTGCTTGAATTATCTGACTCTAACCAGCCCCTGCTTCGACAACTTGCGGAGAAGGCTCCCGGAACCTTCCAGCACAGTATGCAGGTGGCAAACCTTTCGGAAGCAGTGGTGCAAATGATCGGTGGTAATCCTTTGCTTATCAGGACCGGGGCGCTCTATCATGATATCGGCAAAATGGACCAGCCACAATATTTTATTGAAAATCAGAGTGATGACTATAACCCCCATAGAGAACTGTCATTCGATAAAAGTGCCGAGATAATCATATCCCATGTTCGCAAAGGCGTCGAAATTGCGAAAAAGAACAATCTTCCCGAGCCCATTATTGATTTCATCCGGACACATCACGGCACTACCATGGTACAGTATTTTTACAGGTCTTTCCTGAAAACAAACCCCGAGGAGGAAACTGACCTTAAACAATTCACCTATCCCGGGCCAAAGCCGTTTTCCAAGGAAACAGCCATTCTGATGATGGCCGATTCTGTTGAGGCTTCCTCACGAAGCCTTAAAGTAAAGGATGCCGGTACTATTAATGATCTTGTTGAAAAGATCATAGATGATCAGATCAGGCAGAGGCAGTTTGATCATGCTGATATAACCTTCAGCGATATTACCAGGATAAAGGAAATTTTTAAAAGAAAATTAAAGGATATCTATCACTACAGGATAGAATACCCGGAATAATCCCATGTTCTTACAGCCTGGTATCGACAATCTCAATGTCTGAATGGTTTTCAGGGTGAAAAACAAAAATGTCTTCATCCAGCCTTAGTCCAGGGGTGTATTTTGTGACAGAAATTGTATGTGTCACACCCTGTTTCTCAAAAGTCATCATTGAGACCAGTTGGTGAGTATCTTTGTTTATCCGGAGTCTGATCGTATGATATGGCTTATTCAGGTCAAAGGGAAACAGGTCAATTTCATGTATGCCGGTTCCGTCCATATCTTTTTCACCATTGTACCGGTATTTAAAATTTTCGGCATAGAAAGTGAATATTCTTGAGGGATCGGATAAAAGAAAATCATCCTGGCCGGCTGCATCTTCAGGATCACTGATGTATACTTCGTTCTGTCCGGGCAGAAAATTCCAGAAGGTCTCCCCGTCACAATACACCTCCATACTGGACATTTTAAGAGTGAATCGTTCCTTGTCAATCACTATAATTCCCTTTTCGGATTGAGTATTATCTTCTGCTAGTGATTCATACAAATAATCAAAATGTATCTCCAAAGGATAAGATGATTGGGCCCTGGAAGTGAATCTGTCAAGGATCTTTTTGGCAGCAGGGTCCTGCGTCGACGGATCCTGTGGAGCGACCACAGATGTTGTGGTAATTAACAAAGCAGTACTGAGGCTCAAACTGAGGCTAAGCATACAGCCTGGACTATGGCAGAATTTCTTACTCATCATTGATTTTACTGGTCTGTTCTATTGCTTTCCAAAAACTGTTCCAAACTTATCATATCTTTGATGAGAACCTGCCTGGCCTTACTGCCTTCGAAGGGACCTAAAACACCTGCAGCTTCCAGTTGATCAACAATGCGGCCTGCACGGTTATATCCGATTGAGAATTTCCTCTGGATAAGGGATGTTGAGCCCTGCTGGAATTCCACAACCAGGCGAGCGGCTTTATCAAAAAGTTCATCTTTGAAATCAGGATCAAAGTTGTCGGATTCAGAGACCGGTTCACCCGTATATTCCGGTAAAAGATAGGCAGAAGGATAGGATTGTTGGTTGGAAATGAAATCCGTTATCTTATCAATCTCAGGTGTATCAATAAAAGCACATTGCAGCCTGATCAGTTCACTTCCTGAGGTTATCAGCATATCACCCCTGCCAACCAGCTGGTTAGCGCCCGGCGAGTCGAGTATGGTGCGGGAATCTATCATGGAGGTAACCTTAAAAGCCATTCGTGCAGGGAAATTGGCCTTGATGGTCCCTGTGATGATATTTATACTCGGACGCTGAGTGGCTATTACCAGGTGGATACCTATGGCACGAGCAAGCTGGGCCAGTCGGGCCAGAGGCATTTCAATCTCACGACCCGCCATCATGATCAGATCGGCAAATTCATCAACAACGACTATGATATAAGGCATGTACCTGTGTCCGTTCTTAGGGTTGAGGTTCCTTGCTATGAATTTTGTATTGTACTCCTTAATGTTCCTGACCTGGGCTTTTTTCAAAAGGTTATATCTGTCATCCATCTCAATAGTAAGGGAGTTCAGGGTATTGATTACCTGTTGTGTATCCGTAATTATGGGATCATCCGAATCGGGTAACTTGGCAAGGAAGTGTTTTTCAATCTTTGAGTACAGGGTCAGTTCGACTTTTTTCGGATCTATCAGCACAAACTTTATCTGAGCAGGATGTTTCCTGTATAGCAAAGAAGCTATTATTGCATTCAGTCCTACGGATTTTCCCTGTCCGGTTGCCCCTGCAACCAGAAGGTGGGGCATCTTGGTCAGATCAACTACATAAGTTTCGTTTGAAATTGTCTTGCCCAGGCCGATAGCCAGTTCAAAACCTGATTCCTGGAATTTTTTCGATGCAATGATAGACTTCATGGAAACGATTTCCGGTTTCCTGTTCGGCACTTCTATTCCAATGGTCCCTCTTCCCGGGATGGGTGCAATTATCCGGATCCCAAGTGCTGCCAGGCTGAGTGCTATATCATCTTCCAGGTTCTTGATCTTTGAGATCCTTATGCCTGGTGCCGGCACAATTTCATACAGGGTGACAGTGGGCCCGATGGTAGCTTTTATCTTATCGATCTGGATCTTGTAATTACCAAGGGTCTCAACAATCTTGTTCTTGTTACTGATCAACTCCTCTTCACTGACTTCTGTATTTCCGCTGTGATGATCCGACATGAGATCTATCGGAGGCAGTTTGTACCCGGAGAGATCAAGGGTCGGGTCATAGTTCTCAAGTATTTTGTCGGAAATCTTATCAGCCACGTTTTCAGTCCCCAATCGATTATCCACTGTCATTTCAATGCCGTTGTCTTTACCATCTGAAACATCAACCGGATCAGTTTCATTATCCTCTTCGTTATCAGAAACGGTATCTTCATCAGCTTCAGGGTCTTTATTGAAGATCACAGAACCGTCATTTTCTGCATTCGAATCTTTGTCTGCTTCTGTATCTATATCTATATCGAGATCTGGATCATTATCTGTATCTCCGTCAGCCGGATCAATACCGGCATTTCCTGAAGTAAACAATGATTTTAGCCATCTAAGTGAATTCCTGAATGAAAACAGAAGGAATATAAATACCAGCAGGGACAGAAGCAGGGCGTTCCCTGTGGGACCAAGAAGGGCTACCAGCCAGTTATTCAGAAAATAGCCGTGGGCGCCACCCGGACCGCTTCCCAGGTACTGGTTGAAGTTTCCGAAAATGAAGGACAGTATGACTGATAACAGAATGGTTGCAATCAGGCAAAACCTGGTCGTCCTGCGCAGTGGGATCAACCTGAGCCCGAAAAGCCTTATTCCCGCCACGAGTAAGATGAAAGGCAGGAAAAAGGAGGCTATCCCAAACCACTTGTTAATGAAAACATTCGAAAGGTAAGCCCCAAGCTTCCCTCCCCAGTTCTCAACGACTATTTCGGGTCCGGAAAAAACAGCAGACCAGTTAAAACTCTGATCGACTTTCCAGGTAAACATGTAGGAGATAAAGGTAAGGTACAGGTACAAAGAGAACAGGATGATAAAGGATCCTATGGTCATTCGTATCCTCTCATCCGAGAAAAGGATCTTTAATCTGCCCGGTTTTTTTTTCACCTTAGCCATAAAAAATACAAAGTTATAATTGTCAAGGGTATTACGAATTATTTTTATCAAGGTTTTGTGAAGAACTCAACGGGGTAAGATGGGATTTATTTCATCAGGGCATGAAGAATGTTCTCTATTTCTGTTTTAGAGACAGGACGATAGTCCGTTGGGGGAACAAACTCATCATCATTTACCTGTTCCGGTTTATAACTCTCTGCAATCAGGTGCATGTTGGCACTTCCCATGGTTGTGTTAAACTCCAGCATGAAGCCCGGAATTTCCCGGTACGGACTGGTAGAGTTCGGTTTTCTAAGTTGTATTTCCCTTGTAAAATAAATGGGAAAGCTTTCATAACCTGATTCAGGAAAGCTTGCGATAGCCTCTTCACAGGTAAATCCGGCGATCGTCTTGGTTTTTCCTGTGAATTCAACCTCCATATCATTGAGCACGCCAAAGCAGCAAGCGGTTTCCCTTTTCCTGCCCTCAAAAATGTATTTCTTATCCAGGAATTTCAGATAGGTGGTATTCCTGTGATCATTTAAATCGGCAATGTTGATCAGGCGGAAGAAGCCCAGAGCACCTTCTACACTGGTTTTCATCTGGTTGTCCTTGAAATGTATGATCATGGACTGAGGCAGCACCGATTGTGAATACCCCCCTACTTTATCCTGAAGGTAAGTAACATTAAATTTAACGATCCCTTCATCCAGATCACTGACAGCGACTTCTCTTTTACATGAAAAAAGGGCGAGTATCAGGAAGAGCATCAGGGGAGGCAGGGATGTGGTTCTGTGATAAGGCATTCTTAGGCTAATGGAATTAATAGCTGGTTTATTATCTATAAATATAGAAACAATATGTGAAACCCAAACACATAAATTGGCGAATTATAATTAAAGGCTGCGATTATGCATTTTGCTAAAAATCAGCACATTAATAAAACTCAGGACAGACAGGATATAAGTTTTTGATTAACACTGATAATATGTTGATTAAGATTATTCTGTTGTTAAACAATATTTTAGAGCGATTTTGTGAATATGAATTCAATAGATTTGTGTCATTATTAGGAGGATGGGTACTATGAGAAAGCTGGCAGTAATTGCTCTGGGAGGCAATGCTTTGCTGAGGAATAATCAGGAAGGTACTATAGAAGAGCAGGAACAGAATACAACAGAGACGCTGGAAAACCTGGTATTCCTGCTCCTTGAAGGATATGATCTTGTCATTACCCATGGAAACGGACCCCAGATTGGAAACATACTTATGAGGAATGATGCCGGCAGGCAGTTTTATGGTATTCCTGAGATGCCGATTGATATTTGTGTGGCAGATTCCCAGGGTGGTATTGGTTATATGATAGAAAGAATGCTGCGTAATGTTCTTAACAGTCATCAGATAGAAAAAGAAGTTGTTACACTTGTTACCATGACAGTAGTGGATCAGAATGATCCGGCCCATCTGCATCCCACCAAAAGGATAGGAAAAACATACAGCATGGAGGAAGCTGATAAACTGCAAAAGGACAAGGGATGGATATTCAAGGAAGAGCTTAAAGGACAGGGAGGATGGAGGAGGGTGGTACCCTCACCCAGGCCTTTAAGGATCATCAATGAAAGGGTAATTGAAACACTGGCACGGCAGGGCACTATCGTTATTGCTACCGGTGGGGGAGGTGTCCCTGTCTATATTGACGAAAAACGGGGTATAAGACCAGCCGAGGCAGTAATTGATAAGGACCTGGCCTCCGCATTTATGGCTTCCAGGATAGGAGCAGATGAGTTTTACATACTGACAGATGTTCCCTTTGTTTATGTGGATTATAAGAAGCCCGGACAGAAAGTGGTTGAATTCCTGGATCATAAGGATACACTTGAACTGCTGCGCAGAGGGGAATTTTCAGAAGGTAGTATGGCTCCTAAGATCAGGGCCTGTCTGCAATTCATTGAAAAAGGAGGCCTGAAGTCAGTGATTACTGAAGCCACCAAACTGGAAGACAAGAGTTTCGGAACAAAAATTACCATGGAATACGAAGATTAAATACTTATTATTTTTAAATAATTAATAAACGTTAAACGAATGGATGTTAATCTTAAGAACAGAAGCTTTCTGAAATTATTGGATTTTACTCCCGGTGAGATACAATTTCTCTTGCAGTTATCCGCAGAACTTAAGAAAGCGAAATATTCCGGAACAGAAGAACCAGGATTGACGGGAAGGAACATTGCTCTGATATTTGAGAAGTCTTCTACCCGCACAAGATGTGCCTTCGAAGTGGCTGCATATGACCAGGGAGCTCACGTAAGCTACCTTGGGCCGACCGGTTCGCAGATCGGCAGTAAGGAGTCAATGAGAGATACTGCAGCAGTGCTGGGACGAATGTATGATGGAATCCAGTACAGGGGGTTTGGCCAGGACAGGGTTGAAACACTTGCCCGGTATTCCGGTGTTCCTGTCTGGAACGGACTGACTGATGAATTTCATCCTACACAGGTACTGGCTGATTTTCTTACCATGATGGAACATTCACCAGAGCCGCTTGACAGGATAAAATTCTGTTATCTGGGAGACGCAAGGAATAATATGGGTAACTCACTGATGATAGGTGCAGCAAAGATGGGAATGGACTTTCGCGCCGCCGCACCTGTTACTTGTCAGCCTGCAGCAGGACTGGTGTCTGCAGCTATGGAGATTGCCCGTGAAACCGGTGCAAGGATCACATTGACTGACAGGGTTGAAGATGCCGTGAAGGATGTCGACTTTCTCTATACCGATGTATGGGTATCCATGGG
>CAZILN010000051.1:0-6283 GCA_964540005.1 uncultured Bacteroidaceae bacterium
GTGTGGGGGCGGCAGATTACGATAACGATGGCTTTGTGGATATTTTCGTTTCCAATGACCATATGATAAACTACCTATATCATAATGAATCCGGTGAACGCTTTGAGGATCATGGTATCATGTCGGGTGTGGCCTTTAACCAGGTAGGGGAAGCAACAATAAGTATGTCAGTTGATTTTGCCGATTACAATAATGATGGCCTGATGGATCTTTTTGTTTCGGATGATGTTTACTGTTCTCTTTACAGGAACGAAGGCAATGGCGTATTTACAGAAATGTCTTATAATGCGGGAATAGCTGTCGCATGCGGACAATTTGTGGGTTGGGCGTCATCCTTCCTTGATTATGACAATGATGGTGATAAGGATCTGTTTAAGGTAAATGGAGAGCTGAAGCATTTATACGGACAGGAAGATCAGCTTTTTGAAAATAACGGTGATGGAAAGTTTATTGATGTTTCCACGGAACGGGGTGCTTATTTCCAGCAGGAACTTGTTGGCAGGGGAGCATGTTTTGGTGATTATGACAATGATGGAGATATTGATGCCTATATTGTGAACCTTAATGATCACGGGGCCTTGCTCCGGAATAACAAAGGAAATCTGAACAACTGGATAGCATTGCTTCTTATAGGTGAAACCAGCAACAGGGACGGAATTGGGGCCGTGGTAACGATTACCTGTGCTGATATGAAGCAGGTTGCTCAGAAGAAAAGCTCGAGTGGCTACCTGTCACAAAATGATCCCAGATTGCATTTTGGGCTCGGCGATTGTGACATGGTGGACCGCCTTGAGGTGGTCTGGCCATCAGGTATCATTCAGGTACTGGAAAATATTGAGGCAGGACAATTCTTTACCATCACGGAATCTGAATCAACAATTCCATGAGACATAGAAGAGCAATAATAGTAGCGGGTATTCTGATTGGCACTGGCCTGATGAGTATGTATCTGACATCATGCAATAACCGGCCATCTGATGGAACGATCATTTTTACCCGCATACCTGTTACTAATTTCGGATCCGTGGAAGATGATGTTGTCCATCATTACCCGGGGGCACAGATTATGGCAGTTCATCCGGATAAACCGGAGGGATCTGAGAACATCCTGAGCGCTGAATTTTACTCGGCCTGCTCTCCCGGGATATCATATGACGCAAAAAAAATGTTGTTTCTGGCACAACAAAATGAAAATGATACATGGCAGGTCTGGGAGATGGATCTGGGAAAGGGGACCAGTACACAGATAACTGACTTTACGGAATCATGTTCGGGCCCTGCTTATCTTCCCGGAGACCGCCTTGTATTCGGGCGGCAGATGCCTGATGCAGGTACAGGATCAGGCTATGCACTGTTTACGATGAATCTGGATGGTTCGAATATCAACCGTATCACTTTTCAGCCTCATTGTGATTATTCAGCCACCATACTGCGGGATGGAAGGATATTAATGCTCAGCAGGCAGTTGTATCCTGAGACGGGACATTTAATGTACCGGGCCATGCGGCCCAATGGTACCAAAGCTGAACTGTTTTATGAGGGATCTGAAAGCAAGCACCCGGGCAAACGGGCTTACGAAACACCTGAGGGTTATGTATACTTCATCCAATGGGAGAAGGAAGAATCCTATAAAGGGGACCTGGTCTCAGTACACCAGAACAGGCCCCTGTTTTCTGAGATAAACCATACTTCAGATATTTCCGGGGACTTCTACTCGGCTTTCCCCTTGCCTTCGGGGGATATGATAGTTTCATACCGCCCATCTGAAGAGCAGACAGCCGGACTCTACCATTTCTCTGTCCGGGATAGATCGCTTGGGGGATCAATTATTGGGTATCCGGACTACCATGTAACAGAACCTGTCCTGCTTGAGGCATATACCAGGCCCAGGCATCTTCCTGATGAAGTTAATAAAATGGAGTCTACCGGTCAGCTCTTTTGCCAGAATATCAACCTGACTGCTATGCTGGATAATACTAAGCCTGATGGCCAGGCAAAGGCAAGCAGGGTAGAGATACTTGGCATGGATAGAAGTATGGGAATTGTACCGGTAGAGGCAGATGGTTCGTTTTATCTGAAAATAATAGCTGATACTCCCTTCCGACTCCAGACACTTGATGATGATGGCCGCATTATAAACGGGCCCTCAGGTTGGCTGTGGCTGCGCCCGTTCGAGCGGCGGGGTTGTGTCGGATGTCATGAAGATCCGGAGCTGGTACCGGAAAATTTTGTGCCTTTAGCAGTGAAAAAAGCACCAGTTTCCATCCCCATGGAGGATACCCAGGAAACAAACCTGGGTACAGCGGTAGAAATAACTGAATAATCATGCGGATTTATAGTAAAATAATCCTTTTATCTGGTTTGTTGTTTGTTCTTGGTCTGCTGATCATGATACCGGGTAAAAAGTGGGCAAGAATGCATGTACACTACATTACTGCGGTGGATGACCATCCCCTGAACTGCCTTCGTTGCCATATGTATACACAGAAGGAAGGACTTATAGCGAAATTGATAAATGAAGACTATTTATCGCCATATAATATGGCCGTTTCGCCCGATGGGAGCAGACTGTACGTGATTGCACAGGAAGGAAATGCCCTGCTGGTGGTTGATACTGAGACAGAGAAGGTCCTTGACAAAATAAAAGTTGGTGAACGGCCACATAGTGTGGTTATTAAAAGCGATGGGAACACAGCATACGTGAGTAACCAGTGGTCCGATAATATCTATGAAATTGACCTTTCCCTGGCTGAAGTCACGGATACCTTATATTCAGGCGGCGGACCGGCCGGCCTGGTACTGAGCCATGATGAACAGTTTCTGATCGTAGTGGATTCATATTCATCTGAAGTTTCCTTCGTCGATCTGAAAACAGGTTCCGAAACAAGGAGATTGATGGCTGGCAATAATCCTGTGGCAGCAGATATATCCCCCGACGGTGACCTTGTTTATATATCCAGCAGAAGGACCCTGCCCAAACCTTACCTGACACAACCCATTACCGAGGTGACTGTGATCGATGTAGGCAGGCAAAGGGTCAGGGAGCGCCTGGTATTTAAGAATGCCTACATGATGGAAAATATTGCCTTTACACCTTCCGGTGATCTGGCACTGACCACACTAATCCGCCCAAAAAACCTTATACCATCCATACAGGTAGAAAAGGGATGGATGATGACCCATGGCATAGGCATCATTGAACCCGGCAATGAGGGGAGGCTGGTTCAGCTTATAACAGATGAACCTAATGCCTATTTTTCTGATCCTTTTGATATCGTAATCACACCGGACGGACAAAAAGCCTTTGTAAGTCATTCAGGGGTTGATTTTATAACAGCCATAGATCTGGCTGCCGTCCGTACACTGCTTGCCACTTCAAGCCAGGAGGAACTTGACACCTATTCAAATCACCTGGGAATCAGCAGCCGGTATGTAATGAAACGCATTCCGACAGGTTCCAATCCCAAAGGCCTTATCCTGTCACCTGACGGGAACTATCTCTATGTGGCTGAAAGGCTCGAGGACAGGATTGCTGTCATTAGCACCGGGGAAATGGAGACCATCAGGACCCTGGAGCTGGGAGGCCCTTCCAGGATCACTGTGGCACGAAAGGGGCGCAGGATCTTTAATAATTCGGGAGGTACTTTCCAGAATCAGTACGGTTGCTATACCTGCCATCCCGATGCACATGAAGATGGACTGGTATACAACATGGCCGGAAAAGATATGGGCCGGAACCTGGCCAATACACAGACACTGCATGATATCGGGGATATACCCCCCTATAAATGGAACGGGAAGAACTCCAGTGTTTACAAACAGGACGGGATGCGGTTCTCGACCATTCTCACAAGAACCGAAGCTTTTGATTATGATGAGCTGGATGCTCTTGTAGCTTATATAATCACCGGCATTAAAAATCCTCCTAATTTAAGATACAATCCGGAGGGTAAATTAACCGAGGCACAGAAAAGGGGCAAGAAGATCTTTTACCGCACTCATGATAATTTCGGTAATGAGATCCCGGAGGGGAACAGGTGTGTTACCTGCCATCCACCACCCGATTTTACCAATATGAAGATGGCCGATATAGGTACCCTGGCTGATACAGATGACCCGATGCTGTTTGATGCGCCCCAATTGAATAATGTATATGAGTCGGCTCCCTACCTGCATGACGGGCGTGCCGCTACGCTTGAGGAAATATGGACAAAGTACAATGACAACGACGAACATGGTGTAGCCAATGACATGATGAAAGACCAGCTTAATGACCTGGTGGAATACCTGAAATCTTTAAGAGATGCCAAATATTATATGGATGACGTTGAAGCTTATAAGGCCGACATTGACCCACATTAATCAATGAATTATGAAAAAAATAAACAAGCAATTACTTAGTGGAACCAGGATTTCATTTGTAGCATTGTTGATTATTTTATTATCAGCATCCTCCCCTTATGAGAAAAAAACGTTCCCGGAAGCCGGATCTATGCCTGTTTACGGGAACTGGAAGACTTTTACTAAAAAAGACGGATTACCGGACGACAAGGCATACTGTGTCCGTATTGACGGAGACAGGGTGCTGGTAGGCACAAAAGCAGGACTGGCTGTTTATGAGAACGATGAATGGCGAACATATACTGTTGAAGACGGACTGGCCCATCCGGGTGTTCTTTCCATTGATGTCAGTGAACTTACAGGTGATGTATGGATAGGCACACTGGGAGGATTAAACCGCTGGTCTGCCGGCAGGTTCGAGACATTCACACAATTCAACTCCGGTCTGGCAAATGATGTGATCTATTCGGTCATCTGTGACGGGAAAGATGTCTGGGCGGCCACAGGAGGGGGAGCAGGGCATTATGATACCTATTCAAGAACCTGGGGTATCTACACTGAGAGGAATGCTCCCATGCATGAACCCTGGACTTATGGGGTCTGTGCCGGTGGAGGTAAAGTTTTTATTGCTGCCTGGGGAGGCGGAGTTATTGAATATAATACGGAAACACAGAACTTCAGGGATTATGTCGATCCGGATGGTGAAATGGAGCTGGATGTATTTTCTGACGACGGAGTAGTTCATGATATTACGACCGGGGTCTCCCACGCTGATGATATTTTATGGGTAGCAACTTACTTTGGATTAAGCCGTTATGACGGAGCACACTGGAAAGGTTATTTTGACCATGACAGCGGGCTGCTCAGCAATTTTATAAACTTCCTGAAGGCTGATGGTCCTGTAGTATATCTGTGTACTGACCTGGGACTCAGCAGTTTTGATGGAAATACCTGGGTCTCATACCAGAGAAATGAAAACAATACCAAAGGGAAAGTGCTGATCACCAACGGTGACGGATCAACAGAGACAGTTGCCTCTACATCAATTTCTCATAACTTTGTCATAGGTGTCGACATACAGGGCGATGAGATATGGCTGGCAACATCCAAAGGTGTGAGCCGGGGTGAAAGACTTAACTGATATAGCATAAATATGGCAATAATTATTAACTTCAATTTTTACAATTAAAATGATAGATACAAAAGAACTGCTTATTAACCTGGATGAACTGACAGATGGTGAGAGAGATGAGATGATAAAACTTGGGATCTTATCTGATGACAAACAGCTGAAAGAGTATGTATATCCCGAGATACATAATGAACGGCCGCCTATTATTAAGAAGTCCGTACATGCCCCGGATGTTATCAATGAGGCCTACAATTACAAGAAACCATCCTCATTTTCAAGAGCCCTGAGTTTTGATATGGCTGGTTATAAGGTATTGTTGATTTCGGGCACAGCCAGTGTAAGTGAGGCAGGAAAAGCAGAGCACATTGGAGATTTTAAGGCACAAACCTGGCGTACTTACCGGAATATAACAAATCTGCTGAAAGCAGAAGGAATGAGCTGGCATGATGTGGTCCGGACAACCTGCTACCTGAGGGATATAGAACGGGATTATACTGACTTCAATAAAATAAGGACTTCATTTTTCCGGTGGCTGGAACTTGATCCCCTGCCGGCCAGCACAGGGATACAGGCTATCCTCTGCTGGAATACATTACTTGTTGAGATTGAAGCCATTGCTATAAAAAATAACCAATAATTATACATATTATGCAACGAACACTTCAAATCCTGGTTTCAGCTCTGTTTTTACTGTTCCCGTTATTGGAGATATTTGGTCAGGATGATAAAATAAACTACGGGAAGACACCCGATGAATGGATACCGTATGGCCAGTTTCAGAAAGCCTATAAGAATTTTTTTGATGATCTT
>CAZILN010000052.1:0-3182 GCA_964540005.1 uncultured Bacteroidaceae bacterium
CAGGGTGGTTGAATATATGTTCAGTGAATACAAGAAAGGCCGGACTCCCAATCCCGATGTCCTGTGTAACAGGGAAATAAAGTTTGACGAATTCCTGAAAGTCACCGAAGCAGTCCAGGCTGATTATATTGCCACCGGCCATTATTGCCGTAAGGAAACCATCAAAAATAACCAGGGGGATATTTATCGGTTGCTTGCAGGCTCAGATCCATCCAAGGAACAGAGTTATTTTTTGTGCCAGCTCTCCCAGGAACAATTGCAGAAGATCCTGTTCCCCATAGGTCACCTGAAAAAAAGCGAGGTACGGAAAATTGCCAGCGAGAACAATCTTCCAACCGCCAATAAAAAAGATTCACAGGGGATCTGTTTCATAGGAAAGGTAGATCTTCCTACTTTCCTCCAGCAGCAACTGGAACCCATGACAGGTGAAGTTATTGAAATTCCCCGGCGATACAGGGCCTATCTTGACTTCACACCGGACAGTTCTGATCTTCAATATCTCACAACACCCTATTCGTATCATCCTGATGACGGAGTGGTGGTAGGGAAGCACAGAGGAGCCCATTTCTATACCATCGGACAGAGAAAAGGCCTGAATATTGGCGGAAAAGAAAACCCCCTCTTTGTCATCAGTACAGATGTAATTAAGAATATTATTTTTGTAGGCCAGGGAGATGATCATCCGGGATTGTATCGCAAGGGATTGTTAATCAAGACAGGGGACATACACTGGATCAGGAAAGACCTCGAACTCGCTGCGGGGATGGAAAAATACTTTGATGTAAGGATCAGGTACCGGCAGGCTTTACAAAAAGCAAAGATCATTTCTGCTTCAGAAGGCTATTATATCCTGTTTGAGAGATTGCAGAGAGGTATAGCTCCCGGACAATTTGCCGCCTGGTACCAGGATGATGAACTCCTGGGAAGCGGTGTCATCTCGGCATAGGTACTGAGTCCGTTATTGATTGAATGATCACATTTGCAGGTGAGGTTTCAATCAATACCCAGGTGCCGGACCACCCGGCTGCATACTTACTGATCGAATCTCCTCGCAGGATTCATCGCTTATTACCCTGCAGATCCCTGTTATGCAGGCCACACTCCTTATGTTCTTCCTTTTCCCACCACCATCTGCCTGCCCGGCTGTCCTCACCCGGCTGAACTGCACGGGTGCAAGGTTTGCAGCCTATACTTGGATATCCTTTGGAATGCAGTACATTAACCGGAACCTCATGTGCCTGCAGATACTCCCAGACCTGCTTTTCAGTCCAGTTGATCAGCGGATTCACCTTTATCAGTTCGTGCTGGGCATCCCACTCTACCAGCTTATTGAAAAAGCGGGTAACCGTCTGGTCTTTCCGCAGGCCGCATATCCAGGCATCCTGTCCTTTCAGTGCCCGCCTTATCGGTTCATCTTTCCTGATGTTGCAGCATAGCTTCCTGTTATCAATGTTTTTGTAAAACAGGTTGATCCCGTGCTGGTTGGTCATCTGCTGCACTTGCCGGTAATCAGGAAAAATAAGTTCAATAGTTATATTGTACTCCTCTCCGGTTTGCTGGATAAGGTCATAGGTTTCCTGGGGCAGTCGTCCTGTATCGAGTGTAATATAACGAACTTCCTTGCCGGTTCTGCTTATCATATGAGTGATCACCTGATCCTCCACCCCCATACTGGTGGCCTGAACAATGCTTCCACGGTATTTCTCCAGAAAAAACTCCAGAACTTCCTCAGGAGTCTTCCCCGAAAGCTGCCGGTTAAAATCTTCTATCAGTTTATCTTTCATCAGTCATCCATTTTATCCTTCATCTGATTAATCCTTCTTCCTATTCCTGACTGGATATCAGCAGGCATCTGCCGCCGTGTACCGGTAAAGTCCACAAAGATAAACAGATTATTTATCCGATGCCTTATTATTTGTGAGTGATTTTCTCAACATAAAATAGCCGGCCAGACCCGCCAGTACAGACCCGATAAGAATACCGATTTTCGCATGGTTTAACAGCGTGGTATCTGTGAAGGCCAGGTTACTAATGAATAAAGACATGGTGAATCCTATTCCTCCAAGCAGTCCCACGCCGGCTATCTGGTACCAGTTTACCCTCGCAGGAAGGGTTGCCAGCTTTGTTTTTACCCCCAGGTACGAAAAAAGAAGGATGCCCGACAATTTTCCAACAATGAGCGCTATGGCCAGATGAAGCGATAAAGAACCTATAATGGCTTCACCGCCACCTCCTGCAAAGGCAACACCTGCGTTGGCCAGGGCAAATACAGGCATTACAAAATAGGATACAAAACCATGCATATGGTGTTCCAGTGATTGTAAGGGACTCTGAACCTTTCGCACAAGATCGCTCATATGATCCGCGGCATGGAGCTGCTCAGTGTTCAGCAGTAAACGATCCTCACACTCCTGGTCACAGAAATATTTCAGTTCCCTGTTCATCAGGCGGTTGAATACCGGAATCCTTACCTTCCGTGTAGCCGGAACAATAAAGGCCAGCATGACCCCGGAAATGGTTGGATGCAGTCCTGATTTCAGAAAGAAATACCAGATGATGCCCCCCGCAATAATGAAGACAAAGGGCGACCTCAGTCCTGCCAGGATCAACAGGTACAGAACAACGAATATTCCAAGAGCTACCAGCAGCATGCTCCAGTATATCTGGCTGCTGTAGAATACAGCGATCACCAGGACAGCTCCTATATCATCGACTATGGCAAAGGCAGTTAAGAAAATTTTCAATGAGACAGGAACCCTGCTGCCAAGCAAAGCAAGCACTCCCAGGGAAAAGGCAATATCTGTGGCCATGGGTATGCCCCAGCCTTCCGATCCAGGCCGGTTGCCATGAAGGAGTATGAACAGCAAAGCCGGCACCAGCATACCTCCCAGGGCAGCAAATGCCGGCAAGGCGGCTTTCCTGAAGCTGGATAGTTCACCAAGCAGCAATTCCCTTTTAATCTCAAGACCCACAACGAAGAAAAAGATGGCCATCAAGCCATCGTTTATCCACAATATCAACGGCTTATGCAGATCAAAAAAATCCCCGAGTTTTATAGTAAGCTCATAATTGAAAAGCCTTGCATAGAGGTCAGACAACGGGGAATTGGCCCAAATGAGAGCAATAAAGGTTGCAATTATGAGAAGTATGCCACTGGAGCTCTCAATCTTAATAAACCTCTG
>CAZILN010000053.1:0-36495 GCA_964540005.1 uncultured Bacteroidaceae bacterium
TTGATCCGGATGTTGAATACGAGAAAACGGTGGCAACGATCCAGGAGGTGGTCAACGGGTATCCCGGACTTTATCGTGATTTGCTGACCTATTTAAGGGAAAGGATCAAGGAGGTGCTTACCGGATCAAGCGCAACCCTGGTTATCCGGATTTATGGCGAAAATCTGCAGGTCATACGGAACAAATCTGAAGAGGTCAGAAACGCTATAATGGATATAGAGGGTGTAGTAGATCTGAAAGTCCAACAACAGGATATGGTGCCACAGATTGAAGTTAAGGTCAATTCTGAAAAAGCAGCGCAATTTGGACTTACAGCCGGCATGATCAGGGAGTCAGTTAATATTTACCAGAAGGGAGTCAAGGTTGGAGAATTTTTTGAAAATCAAAATATCTTTGATGTTGTTGTCTGGGGAACACCTGAAGTCAGATCTGATCTGGGCGCCATCCGGGCACTGATGCTGGATATTCCCACAGGGGGTTTTGTCCCCTTAAGTGAAGTGGCAGATGTTATTATCTCACCTGTTCCCAACATGATAACACGCGAATATGCCTCCAGATATACCGAAGTAACCTGCAATGTAAAAGGGCGTGATCTGGGGAGCGTTGCAAATGATATTCAGGCAAAACTGGAAACTGTTTCCTTTGACCAGGGCTACCATCCTGAACTTCTCGGTGAGTACGCCGCCCAGAAGGAAGCTAAGAACCGCATCCTCGCATTGTCTCTCCTGTCGCTGATAGGGATCTTTATAATCCTGTATTCTGATTTCGGATCTGCCCGGCTGGCATTAATCGTCTTCTCCGGATTGCCTTTCGCCCTTACCGGTGGGGTGATTTCAGCAATGATAAACGGAGGAATAGTATCACTGGGATCATTAATAGGCTTTATTACTGTATTGGGGATTGCTGCCCGGAACAGCATTATGCTTATCAGTCACTACCAGCATCTTGAGCATAGAGAAGGACAGGAATTCGGATTGCCTCTTGTTCTTCGGGGTGCAAAAGAACGATTGATGCCAATCCTGTTAACGGCACTGACTACGGCTCTTGCCCTGCTCGCAATTATTGTCGGAGGGAACAGGCCCGGACAGGAGATCGAATATCCCATGGCGCTGGTCATTTTAGGCGGACTTATAAGCTCAGCCCTGCTTAATCTTTTTGTAATGCCGCTGATATACTGGAAGTTTTACCGGGTCACAGCAAAAGAAACGGACTGAGATTACCGGCAAGTTCCGGTTCCGGTGTCAGATACTTTTATTAATAGCAGAATTTCGGAGACTAATCAATAAACTCCTTCTTATTTTCCATATGGTTCTTCATTGATCCGTTGAATCCTGTCAATCTATGCTGATCTCTGAACTGGTAGGCCTGGTGCATGAACGCCTGCAGACGCAAATCAATGGAGGTGTCTTCCTGTCCGTCATAGGCGATATGAACGATCGGGATGTGCTTGTAATCTGTTTTAAACCTGTCTGATACAGCTTCTACAAGGGTTCCCGGCATGCAGGTAAACGGAATGATATTGGCAAGACCGGAGACTCCTCTTTTTGCGAGAGCAACTGATGTTCCAAGGTTAACTGCCGGGTCACCATCATAATGCCTGTGGATATAAGGACCGCAGGAATCGAGCATCTCGTTCACAGTCACATCCAGTCTATTGTCATACATCTCATAAACAGCTTTTGTAATTCTCCTGGCTGACATATTCTGTGTGAATTCCTGGATTTTGGATTTCAGGATGCCTTTGTAATCGCCTTTCCACTTACTGTCCCTCAGATACCTGATTGTGAAATAGACCAGGAATTGTGAAAAACCGGACACCAGTGTTTCAGCACCAAACTTCTCCAGCCTGTCAATCATGTAAGCACTGCAAAATGGATTATCTCTCATGAATACTTCTCCCATAATACCTATAACAGGCTTTCGTACCCCATTTGAGAGGGGGATCTCAGAAAATGACCTGCCTATATTTTCCAGTGTTTCAGCTAAACCTTTGGCATCATTCTCCATGCACCTGACAATATCATTAAGCCCGCGCTGGTATATTTGGTCGGTAAGGCCCGGTGTCAGTTCATAAGGTTTATGCTCTTGTTTGAACTTCCTGAGCAAATCTGCCGCAACAAATCCTCTCCAGCTGTTGTAACGGAATTTAGTACCATGCCCTCCTGATATATCTTCATAGGAGTTATCATTACTGGGCGATATAATTTCCGCTTCAGTAAATCCCAATCTATCAAAAAGTACCCTCTGAAATTTGTTATACTGTCCGAATCGACAGGGGCCGTTGTGATCCGGCATAAAGAAACTCACTTTTGAAGTGTCAACTCCCGGCTCCATTAATTTCTTTAAAAAACTTCCGGTGGTACAAATCATGGGGAAACATTCTCTTGAAGAGGTATATTTCCGTGCAAGTTCAATATCCTCCTGGTTCTGCATCGGCAGCGATTCCGAATTTATTCCAAAGCTTCTGCAGGTTGCAGCAATCACATATGAAGCATCGTTCATATAGGGGAAGTACAGGCACCGGTCTTTCATTGGCGACGCGGCAGTCTTGCGAGGTATTGTAACCTTCTTAAGTTCTTTGTTGGCTATCCGGGAACCCCTCAGACTGTCGAGGAATGCTTCATACCTTGTTATCATTCCAGCATCTGCACTGTGCTCGTCAATTTCGATTTCCATAAATGGTTTTCCTGCCATTTCTTCATGGACAAAATGCGACAGAAAAGAATCAGGTCCGCAACGGAAGTTCCCCATGAATACAGCGTGTAGTTTTTCATTTTTAGCAATGACCCGGGCTGCAGCAAGAATACGCTGACCATTTGGCCAGTACATTCTTACATAATCCTTTGTAATTTGTTCATCGGCAAGCGGGAGGAAATCCATAGGAACAGGTAATACATCCTGGTTAATGAGCTTTTCAACCATGCCAAGATTCAGGGCCGGATCACCTGTATTATATGGTCTTCCAATAATTCCGAGACACTCTTTGTCTTCGGGCAGATTTGCCATCACTTCACGGCCGCGTTGAATGACTTTATCCTCGAATGCAATCTGCTTTTCATCCGCCAGGTACATGGCATCGGAAATTTTCTTCTTGGAAATATTGAACTTCTTACCAAAGAAATCATATAGTTGTTTTGCAGTGACTTTCCCAAAATATCTGAATGTCAGGGTCGGGATCAGAAGTTTATCCTCTTTCTCTTTTCCAACAGCGGCTTTCACCATGAACGGGAAAGATTGTACCCATGGACAATTACAATTATTGGTGGGATTACCTTCCTCAGCCTGGGCATTAATCATGAAAGGAGTGAAGATATAATCTATATCCTTCTCAAGGAATTCATAGATATGTCCATGCATCACTTCCACAGGGAAGCATGTTTCAGCCAAAATCAGATTAAGGGATTTCTTTATGGTCTGGTTGTTGGTTTCATCAGATACCACGACCTGGAATCCAAGTTCTTCAAAGAATGTTCTCCAGAATGGAAACTGCTGGTAGAATACCATCAATCCTCGTGGGATGCCAATAAGGGTTTTTCCTTTTTCTCTGGGCTGAACCTCATAACCATCCAGAAGCATCTCTATTCTCTCTTCAAAGAGATTAGGGATTCCTTCGCCTTTGCCTTTTCTCTCTTCTATCTCATATTTTTCACACCTTCCTCCATAATAAAGAGGTTTAGTTTCTCCTTCGATCCTCACTCTGCGGATCTCACATTGATTCGTACATTCTCTGCAGGTAAACTTGTCTACCTTGTATGGAATTTTACTAATATCAAATCCTTTAAAACGGGTATCCAGTTTATTTTCTTTTACATGCTCTCTTGCCAGCATGGCAGCACCGATGGCACCGGTTACGTCAAAGTGCGGGGGGATGTATATTTTCTTCCCGGTTACCTGTTCAAATGCGGCAACAACTGCACGATTATTTGTTACTCCACCCTGAAAAAGGATATGATCTCCAACCCTCTTTTTCCTCACAACTTTCTGAATGTAGTTGTGAACGATAGAGTAGGCCAGTCCGCCAACAAGATTATCCTTCTCCACACCTTTCTGCTGAAATGAGTTAAGATCAGATTCCATAAATACAGTGCAGCGGTCCCCCAATCCGGCTGGATTTTTGGCACCGAGCGCCATTTCGCCAAACTCATCAATGATATTAATTTCCAGCTTTTCTGCCTGTTCTTCAAGGAAGGAGCCTGTACCGGCCGCACACACTTTATTCATTTCAAAATCAACAACCACTCCATCGTCGATGCTGATATATTTCGAATCCTGGCCACCTATTTCGAAGATGGTATCCACCTCCGGATCAAATGCTATGGCCGCGGTAGCCTGAGCGGTAATCTCATTTCTGATAAGGTCGGCGCCTATAAAATCCCCGGTGAGGTATCTGCCTGAGCCGGTTGTTCCGGCAGCTTTTACCACAACCTTGTGACCGATTTCTTCGTCTATTTCCGACATTCCTCTTCTGATGGCCTCAAGGGGCTTACTTGCTGTTGGAAGGTAACGACGGGCAATGACCCTGTTATCTTTATCGATCAGGACAACATTGGTGCTGAGGGATCCTACATCCAACCCTAAATAGACTTCATATTTTTCACTTGAATCGGGAATAGGATAAATCTCTTTCCTGTAGTCAGAATCAGGCTGATGCAGTGGTTTAAAAGTTTTTCCTCTTGATTTCTCACCCTCAATATGCTGGTTTAGCTCTTGTATACCCTTATAAGGATCTTTTATCTCCTTGCTGTTGTCGAGAAGATAATAAAGGGACCCGATAGCTCCCATGGAGGCATGATATTCAGGTATGATCAAATCTTTCTCATCAATTTTCAGCAGTTCCCTGAATGCCCTTACCATTCCACTATTTGCCGCTACACCTCCCTGGAATATTGCAGGATAGGCAAAAGTCTTACCCCTGCCAAGTGAACTAATGAAATTCCGGGCAACAGCAAAGCACAATCCTGCCACGATATCATGCACCGGTGTGGCAATTTGCTGAAGGTGTATCATATCACTTTTTGCAAATACACTGCATCTGCCTGCAATCCTGGGAGGATTTTCAGATTTTAGAGAGAGTTCTCCGAACTCATTTTCTATGGAAACACCGATTCTTCTGGCCTGCTGATCAAGGAAAGAACCGGTTCCGGCAGCGCATAAAGTGTTTAATTCGAAATCCGATAAGCGTGAAGAGTCCTTTTCTGCGGCTTCCATGAATATCAGCTTGGAATCTTCACCTCCCATTTCTATAATTGTTTTCACCTGGGGGTATAACTTTGCAACAGATGATGATTGAGCAACGATCTCATTTATATATTCTCCGCCGATCAATTTAGCAGCCAATTTCCCGCCGGTACCGGTAATACCTACAAAACCTATTCGTTCTGCTGTATACTTTTCTTCCAATCCCCGGAGAATATACCTTAATAGTTCAAAGGGTTTGCCATGACAATAGTCATACCTGTTTTCAATAATGGATGCATTTTCATCCATTACAATTGTGTTGATTGAAATCGAGCCTATATCCAGGCCCAGGTGGATGAGATTGTTTTTTTTGATAGTCATGAAAAATTCCTTATAAGCTTTTAAACAAGGGATTATTTGATTAATAATTTTAAAACATGAATATTTTCTTTTTCACGCTTCGGAATTTCAATAACAAGTGAGTTGTTTGTCATAGAGAAGCTTACTTCATTATCTTCAAAATTTAAAACTCTCTCTATCTGGAGTTTCCCTGTTTCTATTTCAATTTTTTCCAGTGCATGATCATAGACAAACACATAAACTGTTTTAGCTTTTATAGTACTGGTATACCTGTCCTCCTGTGTAAAAGGCCCGCCTCTTGTTCCGTATATAGCTTCTGCGTATTTCCTGACCCATCTTCCGAATTCCTTCACAATGGCCATCTGGTCAGGATGAAATGTGCCATCCGGTCGGGGACCGAGGTTTATCAGGTAATTCCCATTATCACCTATTGTTTTCAGGAAATCAATAATAATTTCATCCGATGTTAACAATCTGGGAGTTTCATTCCATGCCCATTGCGCCTGATCGATGGTCACCCATGCCTGCCAGGGGTTATCACTTTTTCCGAGGATGTCACTTTCCGATTCCACCCAATCAACCATTCTCTCTCTTTCTTCAAAATCACCGGCATAGATTTTCCAGTCCCACATCCTGGTTTCCGGATTGAGATGAAAACGTCCCACATCGGTTCTGCTGTTTACCAGGACATTGTCATTAAGTTTTCTAACATAGAGGTATAGATCGCTGCCTAATTGATGGTCCCAGGTAGGATCCCATTCACCATCGAACTGAATTATCTCTGCACCATAATCAATTACCAGTTCCTTCAGCTGGTTCTTCATAAAAATAATATAACGTTCAAAATTCGGAGTATCATCATACTGAGGGTATAACTCACCGGGCCCACCATGGTCATATGGCTGATAATCCGGATGGTACCAGTCAATAATTGAATAGTAGCTGCCAAATACAAGACCTCCATTTTTACAGGCTTCACTTAACTCCTTCACTATGTCCCTTTTAAAAGGAGTGTTTGCAATATCATATTCAGTATATGCAGATGACCACAGGCTGAAACCGTCATGATGCTTTGATGTTATACTGATGTATTTCATTCCACCGTCCTTTGCCAGTTCAACCCATTCCCGGGCATCAAATTCTGAGGGACAGAAAGTTTTATAAAAATTATCATATATATTTTTTGGAATCTCATTCTCCCGTGACCAGCTGATTTCCTTTCCTCCAAGACTGCTTGGACCCCAATGAACACTCAGTCCCAGTCTCAAATCCATAAATTTCTCAATTGATTCCCTGTTGCTGGATATACCCGGATTCAGATCTCCTCCCCCGGGAGCCTGTGTTGTTCCATTCAATGAAATCAGTAAAGAAATTATTGTTAACACAAAAATGGCACAGTAATTCATGGCAAAGTTCTTATTGTTTAATAATACGAAAATTGCCCGGATATCCATATATTAGATTGACAGAGTTTACTGAGAAGTAAGCATGAATAGTAATGGTGCTGATGTAAATATGAGGATAATCCCAGTAGTCTTTTTAAAATAAATGTTCATAATAAAAACACTTTCGGATATGAAAAATAGATTGACAAGTACATCAGTGGCAATCCTAAGTTTTGTTTTCCTTCTGAACGGATCAGCAGTATTGCTGAAAGCTTCGGATCCGGTGGAGATGCATACATGGGAAATGATTGAGATCACCATGGAAGCAAAAAAGGAATATGACAATTATTATACGGATGTATTATGCTGGATAGATCTGCAGGGACCGGATTTTTCGAAACGTATCTATGGTTTCTGGGACGGGGGAGCTGTGTATAAGGTTCGCATTGTGCTTACGGAGGAGGGGAAGTGGAAATGGGAAAGCGGATCGAACCAGCCCGGGGATCCCGGACTGAACGTTATGGCTGGAGAATATACTGCCGTAGGATGGCCTGAGGATGAAAAAATACAAAATCCCAACAGGCGCGGATTTGTTAGTGCATCTTCTAACGGACATGCACTTCAGTATGCAGATGGGACACCATTCTTCATGCTTGGGGATACCTGGCTGTCAGGTGCCACCTGGCGTTTGCCATTCAGGAATGCAAGTCCGCCGGAAGGATATGTACCGGGACCGGGGATAGGATTTGAAGATGCTGTCATATACCGGAAGAACCAGGGATATAATTCGGTGAGTATGATTGCCTGCTTCCCTAACTGGGACTCTGACACTCATGCCAGTACCTATGCTGATCAGGAAGGTATCTATATAAGGAACGCATGGGAGAAATTTGATTATTATTCCGATGAGAATGACCTGACATCCAAGGATATGCGGGATGAATATGGGAACAGGCCTTTCAAAATGTCAGAGGATTATAAGGGAATTGCAGATTTTGATTGTATTAACCCGGACTATTTTAAGAGCCTGGATAAAAAAATGCACTACCTATCCGAACAGGGATTTGTCCCACTGCTCGAAACAGTAAGACGGGATAACTGTCCTACCTGGAAAGCCTATTCTGATTTTAATGATTCTTATGCCAGGTACGTTCAGTACCTGATTTCAAGGTACGGGGCATATAACATGATCTTCAGCGGAATTCACCTTGACTGGATTCCTAAGGAGTACAGCCTGACGGCAGATGAATTTAACGAAGCACTTACCTATCACCTGGAGAAATACGGTCCTTTACCTTTCGGGCAGATCCATACCACACTTATAAATAATTCCACCTATACCCAGTTCGGACACGCCACAGATTGCCCCTGGCTGACCATGCACAGCGTGGGTAACAAGCCGCGCGATCATAGAGTTTCCGGTGCCCTGGATACCCTTTTCAATCTTGAACCGCCTTATCCTGCGATTAACTTTGAACCATATTATACCGGCTGGGACCACGAGATCAACATGCCGGGGGGTGAACGGCCTGATGTAGATTCTGAGCGGGATAACTATTTCTCACGGGCCCAGATGTACGGGTCTGTCCTTTCGGGCGGTCTCTCAGGGCACGTGCATGGTACCGCGGCATATGACATTACCACTACAGGCGAGCCGGCTGGAATGCGACCCCATATCTGGGATGCACTGCAATACGAATCAGGGATGTATATGCAGCACCTCAGGCAGTTTGTTCTGTCTGAGGGTGGCCGGTACCAGGAACTGCAACCTGCCTCTGATTATATTCAGCCCCGGAAAGCTCCCGGTGCTCCGGAAACAGGCCTGGACGGATGGGCCTACATGATGAAAACCCCCGGCAATGATTTTGCTATGCTCTATTTTGAGATCGGGGCAGTTTTACCCGTCCTGGGAGGATTCGTACCGGGACAGGATTATGTATTAAATTGGTTTGATCCCCTGTCCGGTACCTGGGGAGAATCCGAACAGATCAGGGCTGATAGTGATGGAAATTTGATCCTGAAGGCTTTCCCTTGCGGTGAGTTTCCGTCAGTTAAGGATCATGCAGCTAAAATTATTAAGAACTGGCCATAGGCATCATATAATTTATAATTGAAATTCTTATAACCAACGCCTGAATTATTTTAATGGGATTGTAGGTCCTTTATTTAGTGTTATCAAAAAAAAGCCTCAATTGTGATGCATGTTTCAGGTTATGATTCACGCGATGCCGCTGTGCCTTGTAGGCATCAGGCGGAGCTGTCATGATTGAAGGAACGAAGGTTTGCGGGTTTAGATCGTAAAGCGGGAACCACGTGCTTTGAACCTGAACCATGAGGCGATGCCCGGGCAGGAATGTGTGGTTCAAATGTGGCAACGGAATCGTATATTCCAGCACTTCATCGGGTGCCAGAGGTTTCGGTTCTACGAAGTTTTCACGGTAGCGACCCCGGAAGATGTCAGCGCTCACCATTAGTTGATAGCCGGACATCTCGAAAGTAGGATCGTCGTCTGGATAAACATCAATGAGCTTCACAACCCAATCAGCATCAGTACCTGTGGTCTCGGCGTGCAGCTGTGCTGTCACAGGTCCTCGTACGGTTAATGCTTCCGAAAGAGGTTCACTTACCCATGTCGCCACATCAGGACGGCCATCGACAAAGCGCTGATCCTCGACAAGCCAACGCTGCCATGCTGCAATAGCAGGTGGATTGCTATATTCGATCTCCCAAATGGGTCGCGGTTCGTAAGGTACAGGCTTTGCGGGATCAGACACAAATTCGGTGAATGACATTTCAATAGCCGGAGGTGTAAATGCAAGGCCGCCGTTCGGTTGCAGGTAAATGCTGATTTGCTCTTCGGTTGGGGGCCATTGGTCAAAGTTTTGCCAGCGGTTTGTGCCCGTCTCGAATACTGTGACCTGTGCCGGCAGTTCCAATGCATCTCCGTGTAGATACCGGCGAAGAAACCGGATCAGGACATCCTGTCGAAACTGCATAGCTGTGTTTTCACCGAAGTTAAGAGCGCCAAGCCTGCTTCCATCGTCAAAGTGCTGACCGTGATACCAGGGTCCGGCTGCGAAGAAGTTAAATTCATTCTTCTTATCATGTCTTTCGAGTGCTGTATAAACCGCCGGTGCACCATAGATGTCCTCCTGATCCCAGAATCCATGCACATGCAGTGCAGGCACTAAACGTGGTGGTGATTCAAACCATTGGTCAGCTGCAACCTCTTTCCAGTAGGCTCCGTAGCTTGGGAATGCCATCAGGTATGACCACATTTCGTGCCTATCGTCGAGACGTGCGCCAAGGCTGGTTCCTGCCGCACCTTGCCCGAGCATCCACGTATAGATTTCCTGGATCTCAAACTGATAGGGAGTAAACTGATCTGTTCGGGTCTCCATCTCGTAAATGAAAGAGAAGGCATAGGTCCCGCGAAATGCACCCCAGTGGAACCAATCGTCGGCCTTCCAGACGTCAACTACGGGATTAAACGGGACAGCAGCCGCGAGAGCAGGGTGCGGAAAGCGCATGGCTGCAAGTGTGAGCCATCCAGGGTAGGAGGTGCCCCATACACCGACCCGGCGGTTCGATGGTATATTTTTTACCAGCCAGTCTATGGCGTCCCATGCGTCTGTCGTCTCGTCGGTTTCAGTTTTATTAAAGGCCCCTCGGGGCACGCGATACATGGCGAAGTCCCCCTCCGATCTGAAGCGACCCCGGATGTCCTGGAATACGTACACGAAGTCGTTTCCCAGGAATTTGTTACCAAGCGTACCCTCAAGACTGGAGGTGGAGCGGTCTCCAAGTACCCCGCTTGCATTATAGGGTGTACGCTCAAGTATTATGGGCATCGGTTTTGTCGAAGTCTTTGAAATCAGGATGAGGGTATAGAGCCTGATACTGTCCCGCATGGGAACCATCTCTTCGCGAATTTCGAAATCGCTGTCCGGGATTACATAGTGAAGCGAATTTTGAGCCGACACCTGAGCAGGCAGGATAAATAATGAAGCGATGATGCAAGGAATAAGATATGTATTAATCGCTCTGAAAAATGTTACTTTCGTTAGAACACCTGTTTTACCCATCTGCATATATTTCTTTAATAAAAACTCATGTAAGGCCTAAGGTATAATTTGCTGCCAATATCTGCGTTTCAGTAAATATACTACATATGATACAAAATATCCTGTCATCATACTTTGCACACGTTCAAAATACTCCCTATTTTGTATAAAGATTTTTAACTTAACCGGGAAAGTCATGAACAAGCTCTTCACCATTGTTTCATTTTTATTGCTGGCTGCCTGTAATCCTCCTTCTGATAAAAAGAGTGATTCACAGGATGAAGCAAAAACCGAAGCCCTGTCAGAGATTAAAGTCCCTGTTTACGCCTGGATGGGAGGACTTAACCGCGATACCAACAAAGAAATTAAAGCGAACTTCACAGACCTGAAAAACAAGGGCATTATTGGTCTTCTGTACAATGGAGGTCATGATCCGGGAACCTACAAACGTATTGGCGGTATTGCCAAAGAAGCAGGATTGGAATTCCATGCCTGGATCCCAACAATGGTTCAGGATGAAAACCCAAAACTGGAAGCGGATTTATATGCGATAAATGGCCTGGGGGAATCCGCTTTTGAAAAACCTGCCTATGTGGATTATTATAAATTTCTATGTCCAGGTCGCGAGGAGGTATACCGGTTCCTGGCTGAATTGTATGGCAGCATTGCAGATCTTCCTGAGGTTGATGGCATTCATCTGGATTATATCCGGTTCCCGGATGTGATCCTGGCTGAAGGGCTCTGGGAGAAATACAGCCTCGTGATGGACCGCGAATATCCCCAATTCGATTATTGCTACTGTGATCATTGCGTAAATGGATTCAAAGAAAAGACCGGAATAGATATCAGATCTGTGGAAGATCCTTCACAGGTAGAGGAATGGAAACAATACCGCTATGATCTGATTACCAATATTGTAAACAGACTGGCGGATATGGTCCATGCCAAGGGCAAGGAGATAAACGCTGCCGTGTTTCCCGGTCCGAATTCCATTGCCAGGAGAATCGTCCGGCAGGAATGGGACAAGTGGAACCTTGATGCATTCTATCCGATGAGCTACAACGACTTTTATCTGAAAGGCACAAAATGGATTGGAGAGGTCTGCAATGAAGGAGTTACTTCCATCGGCAACCGAAAACCCCTCTACAGTGGTCTGTTTATCTGCCCGAGGCCGGAGAATAAGACCGATGAACCGGATCCTGAAAACCATGGTCTGATCCCTGATGAACTGGAAGACGCCATACGAGAATCAATGGAGAATGGCGCCGCCGGGGTATGTTTATTCACTCCGGCAAGGATGACCGATGAACACTGGAAAGTATTTGAAACTGCAATCCGGAAGGACTTTACCGGGAATTAGTGTAGTAATCTTTACTTTGACCGCTCAGCAAGCATCATCGGGCTTTCACGAAGGAGCAGGACAGCTGCCAGCGCCAGGAGTCCAAGCATGGCAAACCCAGTCATGAAGGCTCCAAGGTGCTGGTTGTTATTAACGCTCATACCTGCCACAAACACCATTCCCGTTAGCTGTCCTACCCAGAGCAGTATGCCCTGAGAGGAGGATTCCGGTGCGGGGAAAGACACTTCAGCTGCATACTGGAATCCTATGGGTCCGGCGCTCATAACAAAAAATCCCAGCATGAAGGAGGCGATGAGGGCAATGGTGTATATGTTTTCAGTATTGGATGCAAGGTGATCGGGATAAGCAAGTCCAAACAAGGCAGGGACCATCCCTATCATGCAGATGACCAGGAAAAGTTTTCGTTTCCTGTATTTGTCTGACAGGATGGGAAGAATAATGGCACCGATAATTCCACCGATCAACATCAACCCTCCTATAAGGCCATCGGAATCCTTCACTCCCGCATGTTCAGCAATGGAATCTGTCATGGAGCTGACCGCATTAAAGATCCCCAATCCGATAAGAAAAAGCAGGATGGTCAGAAGCATATCCCGTTGATGGACGATATGTTTAATACCTTTAAAAAATTCAAATCTTCCGGTAGATTCAACATCTATTCCTTTTGGATGCTCCCGGATGAATATGATGCACAGCACTGAAGCGATCAGACTGAATGCACCATATATCCACAACATTTTTTCAAATCCGGTTCCATAGTTGGTAAGGTCGGGATCGGAACCAATGAATAAGGGTGTTAACAGCATGGCTATTATGATACCAATATATTGGGCCAGGGTCGATAATCCTGCTGCAGTTCCTCTTTCTGAAAAAGGGAACCATCTTGCTGCAACGGCGGTAATTGCGTTCAGGATGAATGGCTGGGCCACTGCAAGGCCGGTCTGTGATATAGCCACACCAATAAAATTCCTGGCGAAAATCGCTTTTGTAATACTGAATACACCCAACAAAACTGATCCCGCGATCAATCCGACGCGGATCCCATAGGTATCAATGATATATGAAGCAGGGAAACTTACGACAAGGAACACCACCATGTAAACCAGGGCAAGAAAATCGATATTGAAAAAGGAAACAGCATTGAACTGACCCTGGTAAAAAAGCTCTGCCGGTCTCACCACTGCCGCATGAGTAAGCCATTGTATCTGGATGGCAATGGAAATAAGAATAAAGACTGAAAGAATTACATACCTGTATTTTGGGTAGTTATCATTCTTTACCATTCATTATCAGTTTTGAACAGTATGTATTGTTGCCTGATTTAATCTTTAGCAGATACACTCCGGGAGGAGCATTCAGATCTAATTTTACAGTCTCCTGAGGTGACTGCATTTCTCTGGACAGGATTAGTTTACCTGTGATATCAGTAACTTCAACACCGTTTATTTTCCTGTCACTACTTTCAATAGTGATGCTTTCACGGGCCGGATTCGGGTAGAATGAAAAATTGAAACCCCTCATCGATTCGACATTTGTAGTCACATTATTGCTGACCTGCATATCAGTAAAGAAAGGCACAGGTCTATTATCCGTTGCCATGAGAGTTCCGGATTCATAAGAGACAGTAATATTGTCATCATCTGCAGAAAGCGCTGTATCAAGGACCAGAACCAGTGTGGTCCTGAGATCATATCTTAATGTCACCCGGTTTACGTTGATCGAACGGCCATCTGCCTGGACGCTGTAACCGGATTCTTCATCATAGGCTGGCTTAGCAAGGTCCCTGTCAAAAACTATTTCAATTGTATCGCCCCCTTTGTTGGTCATGGCACTGACAACATTAGCCAGTAAAGTTCTGTCGAATTCAAGGTCCAGCCAGTTGATGTTGTAATTTGCCGTCTGGGCAAATAATCTCAGCCTCTGAGGTCCTTCATGCAGGATGATCTCTACAGGGACGGATCTCCATACCTGCCATCCACCTGTAACCAGTGTGGTCACCGTGGCCTGATTAAAGATATCATCATCCGGTGTTTGTATGATCACCTGGCCTGTATTTGATGCAGCGGCCACTCGTAAGTTTCCTTTATAATAGCCTGTTTCTGAAACATTTACTTCGTACTCTACCCAGTCACCGGGATCAATATACCCGAGGTTCTCTCCCCCGCCCACATCGCTGCATGATTCCAGGACCATGCCAATATTGATCGTGAATAATTCGGCGTCAATTATACCGGGGATTGCAAAAACGGTTGGTTCAGGGAGCACATTAACTACCTGTAAGTTTTCAAAAGATGGCAATTTACCCCTGTCGAGAGATGTAACTGCTGTTCCTTCATAGCTGAGTGTTACAGTATCTGCATGCCTGATATAATCGACCAGCGATATGATCATCTCGCTGGAGCTTAAAAGATAAGTAACTTCTGTATAGACCTCATCATTGACTTTAATGGTAAACAGGGTGTCGAATTCTGCAAGGTAATTCAGGGGTTTATCAAATAAAATATTAATGGAAAATCCATAATCCGATACTTCTGCAGAAACCAGTTCAGGAGGCAGTCCGGGAGCCTGGTTAATAAGCGGGAGGGAATCGAATGCTTCCATAAGAGCACTATCTTTAGACATTACACCGGTCCCGGAATAGGAAAGTACCAGCTCATATTCGGCAAATAATGATTCAGCAGGACTTATCAGGATGGTTGTGGAGTCCTCTTCATCAACACTTAGCTCAGCTAGCTCAATGCTTAGGTCCGGATAGTTTTTAGCCCTTAGAATGAATGATTCAATGGAGGAGTCTGAGACCTGCAATCCCATGTTGAAAACCAGATGGATCATACTGCCATCACTTGTTGTAAAGGCATCTCTTAATTGTGGGACTGCGCCAGGCAACAGGTTTTCTACAAGTTCATCCAGGAATGGTGATACTTCAACACTATCCTGAGACAATATATCATTGCCTGAATAAGAGAGAGAAATTCGATCTGCAGGAAGTACTTCCTGATCCAGGTATATGTATATCAGGTTTGCATGTGTAGAGTCGACTTCTACTCTGGAGATGGAATGAGGTACCGAGTCATTAACAAACACTTCAAAGCCGGAAGGATCTTCAGAAAGTAACACAGGATCTGAGAATTCCACACTGATGACTGCTGCATTGACATCAATTTTTGAGAATAAATAGGATGAAGGAGGTTTTTTATCTACCATCAGGCACACTACAGATAGATGAGGCAGGCTTACTTTAATACCGCCTTCAACCTCCGATGCAAAGGCTTTAATGGACTCGTATTCATCAGGTCCGCCACCTTCTTCATCGGTACCGTAACCGTTGAGAAAAACTTTTCTTGAGAAATCCCCGTTATCAGTTCCTCCTGTAAGGGTATGATAATAATACTGCTTTCCCGGTTCGAAATTGTCTATTTCAATCAGCACAGTTTCATCAGAGGTGCTTTTATTGATTATAACCATACCGGCTTCGCCTGAAGTGAAAGAAGAGGCATATGCAATGACTTTGCTATTCCCTGTAAGGGATGAATGGACCATCCTGTCTCCGAAGTATTTCTGGAAGTAGTACATATAGAAGAATACCGGCCTTGGGTTATAATCATCTACTCCAGGTTCCCCACCCCGTGAAAACATGCCATGATCATCCCCGTCGGCCCATCCATTGGTAAGGTCCCATCGTGTAGACAGGCCATAGTCATTCTGAATAAACTCCCCCAGTACCAGTGCCGCATGTATCCCGTTTATATATGAAACCTGCTGCATGGAACCCACGGCAAAAATATTCCATTCCGTAAATGCAACAGGGATCATCGGCTTTCCTGCCTCAGCCATATCGCTTACCATTACAGACATAATTTCTCCGGGTAAGGGATGGGAATTGAGTATTGTGCTGACAGTTGAATTTTCATCGTAGGGCGTAAAATACTGGTGGACAATAAGAAAATCTGCAAGATCGCCCACCTCGGGCATCATCCCCTCGTTCCATACAGTCTGGATAGGATCCCAGGAGGTCTCGGCATCATAGGCCACTATCCCGATTTTAATTTCTGCTCCTGTTTCAGCAGCAGCAGCTCGCATGGAGTCAATAAAGACCTTGCAGTGCTGTCCGTACAGCTGGCCCGAAATATACCTGGGCTGACCGTCCTGGTTTTGTGACACATCGATCTCGTATCCGGACTGCCAGCTGCCAAAATTCTCGTTCCCGATCTCCCAGAATTTAGAGCGTCCCTTGTCGTACCTGACCCATTCGGCTGCCATATGGGCAGCTTTGGCGACAGGATCAGGGCCGGTTCCGTAACGGGCATAGCTGTAGTTCACACAGATGATCCCGGTACTGTTTGTATTCTCCAGCAGATCGTAATAGTCATCATTGGACATTTGCCAGTTGTCATCGTTTTGTCCGTACCATGGGCTTATATCCTCGGGTATATCATCCGGACGCTGATTGGAGGAGAGATTCCAGAAATACACATTGGACAGGTTCCCGCCCGGCCAGCGCAACACATGCGGATCCAGGTTATTGATATCCGTCATGACGGTCTCATGCTCATTCATATTACCACCCCAGGTGACGGCGTTATTGCCGTATATGTATGCAGGAACCTTTTTAAATGTCTGGTTCATATCCACATATATGTTGACCGTAGCAGTGTCCGTGGGCTTATCAATCAGCTGCCAGTCAGGTTTTTCAGCAATTTTCTCCTGCCAGTCGTCCAGGAAAAATCCAGGATCCTGGGCCTGGATTGCCGGGAGAAATAATAAGGTGACTAATAAAAGAATCAGGCTGATTTTAGCGGCACGGTATTTTTTTTTCTTCATCAGACACAATTAAGAAGATTTTAAATTCAATCGGACAAATATACCTAAATGAAAACAGAATTGTGAAAGATTGGAGCAAGTAAGTTGGATTCAGGATCCATAGGCATGTCTTCGAAAATAATCGACAAAATTAGCAAGTACCTTTTCATTATTATCCTATAATAAGAAGGTTTGATATGTAAGACAGAAACCATAAATTAGACTATCTTTAAATCGGTTCATGCAATTATGAAGCCAATTAATAATTAAAACCCTTAGTAAGAATCATTCAACAAGATCAAATTCCATGGATATGAAAACAAGCAGAAGAAATTTCATAAAAAAAAGTGGTGCTGCACTCGCTACAGCAACTTTGCTGGGCCAGGTACCAATTAGCTTTTTAGCCAGCTGTTCGGCAGCTAGGAAATTATCGTTTGGGTTCCAGACATGGACCATCAGGGAAAAACTGGTACAGGATTTTGCAGCCACCCTGAAAGAAATGGCCGGAATGGGTTACTCAGAGGTGGAAATGTGTTCTCCACTGGGGTATATTGACTCAGGTTTCGGTCCCCTCAATGATATGAAAGGTTCTGAAATGAAAACAATCGTCGAAGATTCAGGTTTGAAATGTACCAGTTCACACTTCACCATAGGCGAATTGCGAGACCATCTTGAGAACCGGATAGAATGGGCGCAGCAGCTGGGAATGAAGCAAATGATCGCTTCCAGCTTCTGGCTGCCAGGAGATGCATCGGTGGATGATTACCGCCAGGCAGCGAATGAACTTAATGGGATTGGGGAAAAAACTAAAGCTGCAGGAATACAGATGGGTTTCCACAATCATCATATGGAGTTTGAGAAGCGAGGTGATGAGCTGATTTATGATGCCTTACTTGAAGAATTTGATCCGGAACTGGTGAAGATGCAATTCCAGGTAGCTGTTGTCAATATTGGTTACCATGCAGCTAATTATTTTCGAAAATTTCCGGGCCGCTTCATTTCTGCCCACCTGGCCGATTGGTCAGCCGAGAAGGAAGAACAGGTGACTATTGGCCAGGGCGATGTTGATTGGCCGGATTTTTTCGAAGCTGCAAAAATCGGAGGAGTGAAGAATTTCTTTGTGGAAATGGACCCGGAAACCTTTAAGCCAAGTGCAGATTTTTTGAAGACCAGCTGAAACATCGCAATTTCAATTTTCGAATAGTATCAATCTCTCAATAGGGGAAGTGTGGATAGGAGCCACCGGACTTCAATAAAGTGAGCGATAAAAATATGGATATAAGGAACATTGCTATTATAGCACATGTTGATCATGGAAAAACAACCATGGTAGACAGGATTCTGCATCAGGTAAAATTATTCAGGGATAACCAGGAGGTCCAGGATCTCATCCTTGATTCAAATGATTTGGAACGCGAGAGAGGGATAACAATTTTATCCAAGAATGTATCGGTAAGATATAAGGGAACAAAAATAAATATTATTGATACTCCCGGTCATTCCGATTTTGGAGGCGAGGTGGAGCGTGTGTTAAATATGGCTAACGGAGTGCTGTTAATTGTAGATGCTTTTGAAGGGCCAATGCCGCAGACACGGTTTGTTTTGCAAAAAGCATTGGAAATGGGTCTGAAACCAATTGTCGTGATCAATAAAGTGGATAAACCCAATTGTAATCCGGAAGAGGCAAATGAACTTGTTTTCGATCTCATGTATTTCCTTGATGCCACGGAAGAACAATTGAACTACCCGACAGTTTATGGTTCATCAAAACAGGGATGGATGGGAGCCGATTGGAAAAACCCTACGGATGATATGGCCTATCTGCTGGATACAATAATTGAATATTTTGAGCCCCCGAAAGACAATCCGGGTACACTGCAATTACAGATCAGTTCTCTGGATTATTCATCATATACAGGTAGAATAGCCGTTGGGAAAATACACAGAGGGAGCATTAAGATGGGTGATCAGGTGTCTCTCATTCAGCGGAATGGTCAGATCAACAGATCAAGTGTCAAAGAGCTTTATACTTTTGAAGGCCTTGGAAAAGAAAAAACCAAAGAGGAAGTTAAATCCGGTGAGATAGTGGCTATTCTGGGACTTGAAAACTTTGACATAGGAGATACTATAGCTGATTTTACTGTACCTGAAGCTCTAAAGCCAATCTCAATAGATGAACCTTCTATGAGTATGCTGTTTACCATTAATAATTCCCCGTTTTTTGGAAAGGAAGGCAAATATGTTACATCAAGGCATATCCGGGAAAGATTATTTACAGAAACGGAGAAGAATCTGGCATTAAAGGTTGAGGAAACGGATTCACCTGAAAAATTAATAGTCTATGGCAGGGGTATTCTTCACTTATCTATCCTGATAGAGACCATGAGGAGAGAGGGGTATGAATTACAGCTGGGTCAGCCTAAGGTAGTTATTAAAGAAATAAACGGATACAGGCACGAGCCGGTAGAATTGTTATATGTAAATGTCTCTGAAGAATTTTCGGGCAAGGTAATTGAGATCGTTACCAATCGTAAGGGAGATATTCTGAACATTGGGACAAAGAATGACAGGATAAATCTTGAATTTAAAATAACAGCCAGGGGATTGATCGGACTTACCCAGCCTATTTTAACAGCCACTGAAGGAAATGCAGTGATTTCTCACAGGTTTAAAGGATATGAACCCTGGAAAGGCGATCTGCAACGTAAGAGGAATGGTGCATTAATAGCCATGGAAACAGGAACATATATTGCCTATTCGATTGACAAGTTTCAGGACAGGGGAAGGTTCTTTATCGATCCGAATGAAGAGATATATGCCGGACAGGTAATTGGGGAAAGTCCAAAAAATGAAGACCTGGTAGTCAATGTGATCAAGACTAAAAAATTGACAAATATGAGGGCTTCAGGATCTGACGATAAGGTCTCAATAGCCCCTGCAATTAAATTCTCTCTGGAAGAAGCCCTGGAATATGTCGGAGAAGATGAATATGTGGAAGTAACCCCCAAATCAATACGACTGAGAAAGATCTTGCTCAACGAGCATGACAGAAAGAGGGACAGGAAATCTGATTGAAAAAATAGGATAAATTTAGCCGGGGGTTTCTTATACCTGAAACCTATTAACAGATTTAACAAGGATCTTGGTCCTTGATTCCGACCTGCCGTCTTTTTAAAAAGCAATTCCATATATCTATTGCAAAACCAATTGTAGTACTTGTAGACAGATCTGCTCTATGTGCAGGTGAAGATGCCAAGGAAAGATTTTAAGTTAAAAAAGTGTTAATAATGATATTATCAGAGATTCATCCACAAAAACAACATATATTCGCATAAAAAGATCTGAAAATGTGTAAAGATTATATCAGTAAGTCTAATAGAAATATCAATTATTTAATTCAAAAAAAATGAAGAGAATTAGTTTTTCAATTATTATAGTATTCTTTGGGATCAATTCGTGGTCACAGGGAAGAATTCCCATGCTTGGGGAAACAGCTCCTTCTTTTAAAGCAGAAACAACAAATGGGAAAATTAATTTCCCAGAAGATTTTGGAGATAGCTGGAAAATGTTGTTCAGCCATCCAAAGGATTTCACACCGGTCTGTACATCAGAGATTTTACAATTAGCAAAAATGCAAAACGATTTTAATGATCTGGGTGTTAAAATTGCAATTATCTCTATAGATGATGTTTCAACACATCAGGAGTGGAAACGATTAATGGAAGATATTCTTTCGGAAGGCACAAACCAGGTAAAAATAGATTTTCCATTAATTGCAGATAACAGTACTCAAGTTTCAAATAAGTATGGAATGCTTCATGCATGGGAAAATGAGACCCGGGATGTCAGAGGAGTATTTATAATAGATCCTCAAAATACTATAAGGAGTATTAATTTCTTACCAATGGATATTGGAAGGAATTTGGAGGAACTTAAACGGATTATATTGGCATTGCAAACTTCCGAGAAGGATCAGGTCTTAATTCCTGCAAACTGGGAATACGGTGGTGATGTCCTTATGAAATTTGATCCTTTTACTGACGCAAATTTAAAAGATAATCCGAAATTGGGAGATCAATATTATAAAGTTGGTGTGAATATGTGGTATAAAAGAGCAGTTAGCAACTAATCTTCAGCATTTTTTATTCCACCCTGCATTATACTTTCCTGAATGAGGTTTTGGATGGTTTAAAGTAATAAGCTTTACAATAATGCAATAGTATTAAAAATTATAAGCGGTTTCTCAAAAGTTTGGTACTTTGGAGCTTGTTTATTTTTTGTTGAATGTACCAAACCATGAAGATCATAACTAATTTCTTCCTCAACCTGATTGTTTTATCGGTCCTTTGTACTATTTATAGCCTCAATTCTTTTAGCCAGCTTACTAAATACCCTGCCTGGAAGCATTATAGTATTGACCCCATCCTTCCAGGTTCATCCTGGGGAACAGGCGGACCTGCTCTGGCCGATTTTGACAAAGACGGCGATCTGGATGTTGCTATTTCAAGACGGAATACAAAATCAGCCTACTGGTATGAGCGCAGGAATGACTCTGTCTGAATACAGCACCTGATGGGCTCAGGTGAAAACCTGGAGGGAACCCTTGGTACTACTCCAATAGATATTGATCATGATTGGTGGATTGATGTTATATACAATGGGATCTGGTTCAGGAACCCGGGAATACTGTCAGAATACCCGGATACGCCCTGGAAATCCTTTCTGATCAAAGCCGGTGGACACGATGCAATTACTGCAGACATGGATCTGAACGGGGAAGATGACATCCTGATTTATGACGGGAATAAAATAGCCTGGTATAATACCTCCAATTCCCTGCGCGAAAATGTTATAAGTTCGGGACATCATGATCATGGTGGGACTGCTCCCAAGGGATTCGGGGATATTGACGGAGATGGGGATATTGATGTAATGATCCCTGGTTTCTGGTACGAGAATACTGAAAATGGAACCGGTGCGTGGGTGGAACATGAATGGCCTTTTATGCCGGTGGATAATGCTTCATATGGACCTAGCATAAGGGCATGGATAACTGATATTGACAACCCGGGCTGGCATGATGCACAGCTGGGGGATGTGGATGGTGACGGGGATACAGATATAGTCTCAAAGGTCTGGAATGCCGATGGGTTGGTGTACCATCTGGATTTCTGGAAAAACCAGTACAAATAATATTAGCCAGGCCTAAAAACACTTACTCTGAGTCCATCCGTGATGTATAAATATCCTCGAGGAATTTAAGTCGTGACAGATGAGGTATTTCAAATGATTCCTGCTCATCACCCAGGTACATGGTGTTGAATTTATCCGGTTTGCATGGTTGCCAGTCAGGCAGATTTTCTCCGTTCGGATCACCGTTTGAGGCAAAATTCACCCAGTAGGAGGACATAACTTCTTCCATGTGGTAATCCGTATCTTCCCATGGCCTCACCTCGCTCATTCTTAGATTTTTATATGCATAGGGGACTTCCCCTGTATGAAATGCACCCCAGTCTCTCTGTCCTTCTCCAAAGGGTAAGGCACGGGTAAAATGGTACATATAAACATCTGAAATACCCGTTTCGTTCTGTAGCTTCATCCATGTAAAAGACTGGACACCGAATGTTTGTAATCCGCCTAAATCCATCTGTGACTTTATGGCTACAGAATCATTATCAGCCGGGAATAGCATAAGGAACTCCTCTACCCTGTCACCGTATTGTGCTTCTGCGCTTTCTTTAAAAGCCTCAGCTCCCAAAGGAGGGCCTCCAAAGTTGCCTTCCTGGGCATTCCAGCCCATCATAAGGGGGACATCATTCTGCTTACCTGAAGAAAATATGCTAAACAGGTTTTCCGGTAAGGCATAACCGTCAATAATCGGACCTGCCATTGACCTTATTTTAAGCAATGAATCGGGAGGCAAATCCCGCAGCTCGCTTAATGAAGAGACTCTCACTTGATCTGCAAGCTCCAGGCCGGCCTGCTCAGCTTCTTCCAGTTCTGTCATGCCGGATAGACGCCCGGTAGACAAAATAGCTCCCCCGCTTTCGGCAATGGCCCGTTGAAACAGGCCACTGGCCAGAGGAGAGGCTACAAGGTAATTAACACTGAATGCCCCTGCTGATTGTCCGGCGATAGTCACATTCCCGGGATCTCCGCCGAAAACGGAGATGTTTTCCTGTATCCATTCCAGTGCAGCCACCTGGTCAAGTAATCCCTGGTTATCGGATGACTGGCTGGGTGATTCTGCCGTTAACTGCGGATGGGAGAAGAAGCCGAAGATACCTACCCTGTAATTGATGGTTATAAATACAACACCTTTCCTGGCCATTTCCTCCCCGTCATAGATGGGGACCGACCCGGATCCGCTGCTGAAACCACCCCCGTGAATAAATACCAGCACCGGCCTTTTTTCTTGTGATGAATGAGCGGCTGTCCAGATATTCAGGTACAGGCAGTCTTCGCTCAGTGGTTCAGCAGGTGCAATAAACTCCTGTGTCCACATAAGGAATGGAACGGGATCTGCTTGCATAGCACTCGGGGGGAATTCATCACAAATCCTCACTTCACTCCAATTTTCGACTGGCTGAGGGGCTTTCCATCGTAGCTCACCTACCGGCGGTGCAGCGAAAGGGATCCCCTTAAATGCTGCAACTGACGAATCATGATTGAGTACACCGCTCACCGGATCGTTTTGCGTTTCCGCCGATATTATTGGGATGGTCAGATTAACGCAGCTTACAGGTAATATCAGTATGGTAACAACCAGTAAATACAAATAAGACAGATGCTTCATGCTAATTATACTTTATATTTTTAGATTTAAATGACCTTCTTAGGATAAAATCTGATATGCGTTATTATTGTAAAAAGAGTGGCTAAATCAATTCTCTTCCTTCGCGGTCAGGATCGTTTTTCACTTCAGAGACGTCGTTCAGTATCATGGTCTCCCCGTTCTGGGTCGTATAGGCCGGCCATTCAGGCAGTGTACCGCCATTCGGGTTTCCGGTCTTCATAAACCGGACCAGCGCATCCGACATACTTTCCGATAAGGTACGCGGACGTTTGCCCCCGCCGGTATGGGTCAGCATCACATCGGTGTTTGCATACCAGAAACAGATATCCAGGCAATGAAATGCCCTCATACGGTTATTGAACAGGGGAGGTTCCCAGCCAAACCAGGCCACATATACAGGGGCTGGCTGGACAGCTTTGGCGTCGGCTGTTTCAATAACTCCCTGACGGTTGCTTCCTATCATGGTCATTAACTCGATGGGTTTAGCGCCGGGGAAGGCTTTCTCATATCCTTCATATACAATTCCGGCCTTGTCACCAAGTCCGCCCCTGAATCCGGCCCGTTCCTTCAGGCTTTCAATGGCCTCCTCCCTGCTGATATTTTCCAGCTCCGGCATTAATCTGGCCATTGACCATTCGTGAAAGGTACTGCAGATAAGCATTGGTACATCGGAGGATAAACCTTCGGGATCGGTGTAAAATTTTCCGGCTGGAATATTACGCCCGTCTGCAACCGGCCTGAATCCCCCGCGGAAAGGATCGGTTTCCCCGGATTTTTCCCTGTATCTGGCAGCAGCCCTGTTGGCCAGTAGTATGTAATCTTTCCAGGGAATATCCTGCAGTTTGTCAATCTCTGAAGCTTTCAGTCCGGCTTCCTTCAGGATATATTCACCTAGTTTTCTTGAGGATTCCTGGTCACCGGCTTCCGTACTTGAACCACTCAGCGGGACCGCTTTGTGAAACAATCCCTTTGATTTTGGCATGGCTGCAAGGACGCATACTTTGGCACCACCTCCGGATTGTCCCATAATGGTTACATTATCCGGATCACCACCAAAGTTTTCAATATTTTCATTGATCCATTCCAGGGCTGCTACCATATCCATGGCACCGACGTTGCCCGAATCGGCGTATTTTTCTCCACCGACAGCCGATAGATCGGAAAATCCTATGGGCCCCAGTCGGTGATTAATGGAACAAAAGACCACATTTCCCTTGCGGCTCAGGTTTTCACCGTCATAGCCATCCTGCTCTATTCCGTTCCCGTTGGTGTACCCTCCGCCATGCAACCAGACCATCACCGGCCGTTTTTCCCCATCAGCAAGAGCCGGGGTCCAGATATTGAGTCTCAGGCAATCCTCGCTTACATCATCATAGTTCCAGTGATCAGCAAAAGACTGATAAGCATTTGCGTACCTGTTATCCATTATCTGTGGAGCCGTGTTTCCCCACCAGACTGCAGGGAATATATCATCCCAGGGCTCGGGTTTCCGGGGAGGCATAAAGCGGTTTATGCCCCCGGTATCAGCACCATAGGGAATTCCCCTGAACTGGTAAATACCCCGCAGGATGAATCCTTTAACTTTTCCATATTTGGTTTGGGCAAGGGCAATATCATCACCAATAAATAATTGCTGATCGTCTTCGGGCAGTTTCTGTCCGGATGAACAGGAGGATACGCTCAATGAGGCCAGACCCAGTCCTGCTGTGCCTGTCCCAAGTGTTACAAAGAAATCACGCCGGTTGGTTTTCATAATGTATGCGGTTTAGGTTTAAATATCGGTTTACGGTCCTGATTGTACAGGATATTGGGATTATTTAAACAACTGAGGTACAAATTCTGACAGGTAGACTCGCCAGTTTACCCAGATATGCCCGCCCTCACTCTCACGGTAAGTATAGGGCATCCCCATTTCGTCCAGTTTTTCCTTGTAATCCAGAACCTTCCGGTACAGGAAATCAGTTTTTCCGATTCCGATCCAATATAGTTTGTACCCATTCTCCATCTGTTTTTTCAGGGTCCCATCCACATCCTCATAGACTTTTGAAGTTACATTCTCCTGAGGCAATATTGCTGCTGAAAAGAGTCCCACATAATCAAAAGTTTCAGGATAATATCTCGAAATATGCAATGAATGGTAACCGCCCATGGACAGACCGGCAATAGCCCTGTTTGCTTTATCGTTTTTTACCCGGTAACTGCTTTCCACAAACTTCATAATATCCCCAAAGGTCTCTTCGTATGTCCCGTCCATGGTTTTAGGCACCATAAACTGTGGTTTGTAAAAACCATCACTCCCTTCACCGGGTGCTGCATCCTGTATCACATTTCCATTGGGCATTACCACGATCATTGGTTCCGCCATGCCCCGGGCAATCAGATTATCCATGATCTGTGTGGCCCTGCCGAGTGTTATCCAGGCTTCCTCATCACCGCCGGCGCCATGGAGCAGGTACAGGACCGGATATTTTTCCTGGCTGTTCTCATAACCCGGGGGGGTGTAAATGGTTATGCGCCGGTCCATGCCAAGTCCGGGTGAATCATACCAGCGTTGGGTTACTGTACCATGTGCGACATCATTGACCCTGTACAGCTCAGCCTGTTCCCCATCAATTATAAAAATATTGGTTACCGTAGCAATATCACGGTTCAGAAAAGCATTGTTGGGATCAATGCACCTTAATCCGTCAACCTGGAAAGAATAACCGTACAGTTCAGGTTCCAGGACCTCAGTGGTATGTGTCCAGATACCCTTCTCATCTTTTTCCATGGTAACCGAACCGGGCACCCATCCTTCGGCAGGCATCCAGTCGCCTGATAATTTCACTTCCTGTGCATTGGGTGCCAATAAGCGGAAGGTAACCGAATTGTTATCATGAATCTCGGGTGAAGTAATTTCCTGCCCTCCAAATAAAGACTGCTGGGCATCTAAAGTGTAGTTAAAAATGGCTAAAACCGCCAATGTGAGGAATAATTGTTTTTTCATTAAAATTTTTATTTAGGGAGTGTTTATTAATATGTGTTTAAAACCTGTTCACTTCACTGAAGGCTATCAAACATCATTGTTTCTCGTAAATCAGGGTTACAATGATTTCATTGCCCCTGAAACCGGTTGATTTCTGGTAGACCGAAAGCACCTTCCCTTCCTTCTTCAGGCTCCAGGCCTCGCTGCTTTTTATTTCCATCGAGTTCCCTCCCCTGTTGAAGGTCATGGTCGTATTGATCTTCATCTCGCCTGTCTCTTTATCCCAGCTGACTGTAGAGATCCTCGGGGAATTAAAGAAAGTCGATTTCATTTCACGGCCTTCCAGGTCTATCTCTTCATCTGTTACGCGGTCATCGCCCCATTCAACGATGCTATATTTCTTAACGAAGAGAATTTCATCATCCTGGTTCACCATCATTTTGTAAGGAACTCTGCCTGAACCTGCATCTCCAAGAGTACTTATTTCTTCATTGAAGAGCCATTCACCTGAAAAATCAGCCGGATATTTGCTTTTCCGTGGTAATGCATCCAGGCCGCAGGCCGTACGAAAAGGTTCCATGGCTTCCCAGTAGGCGGGATCTTCCATGCTCAGTATACGCGGATCATTAACCAGTTCCAAATGTTGATTTTTTGACAGGTTCCTGACCATTCCTGCCCATATTACCCATAAGGCCCAGTCTGGCTGAGTGTCAAGTATTTCAGGGACAGGCGGATTTCCAACTTCACCAAGGACAATAGGTTTTCCCTGGGATAATGCCTTTAGGCTGTCGTAATAATCGTGGTTGAAATCACTGCCATATACGTCCAGGGACAGGATATCGAGGTATTCATTACCCGGATAAAAGTTAGAAAATTTCCGTACAGGAGTGGATGGGCGGTCAACGCTCCAGACCCAGATGAGGTTGTCAAGTTTATGGTGATTTACATAACGGTCAAACATCTGCTGATACAGTTCAATTGTGGAGTTCTCACCTACACGGCCTCCCCACCAGAACCAGTCTCCATTCATCTCATGATAGGGGCGCCACAGAACCGGGACCTTAGCCTCCTGGAGTTGTTTCAGGTAAAAGGCCACGGTATCAACCTGTGCAGCCCATCGTTTGTATAATTCTGTCCCAGGGGTCAGGACATCTCTAAATTGTTCATCCAGTAATTGCCCCTGCACGCTGGCCAGGGAATCGGGAGCGACCGGCCGGCCACGGACGGGCTGGAAGGTCACCGGTTCATCAGCAGTAGGAGGTACTGCATGCCAGCAGATAGTAATTATCGATCCTTTCTTATGCTGGCGGATTGCTTCCTTGACTATATCAGGCCGTGCCAGGTAAGAATCGGTATCACCATCTCTGGCAAATCCCATATCTGAACTCCATACAGCCGGAGTCTGTCCTATATACCTTGCTGCAAACTGGCTGTTCCGGTCCCTTGTATTCGGATAATTATGCTGTCCTGTCAGAGTATACCTGCCGGAAATGGAATATATAAGTTCCAGTAATGCTTTTGCCTCAACAGAAGCATTGGGTGTTACTGGTCCTGAATTACTGGCGGATACAACTAAGCCCTGTAAAAAAGCACCTAAAAAAATAATAGAATAAAACGAAGTCTTTCTCATTTTACTAGTATTTATTGTCAGTTATAAATTAAATCCGGAAATTTTCACTGCGGGCTTTTCACCCCTGGAGTCTTCTGCTTTTACACTCATTGTAACAGATCTTGATTCACCGGGTAACAGGCATATATAATTATCGCTGTACAGGGTGGGTAAAATTCGTTCCCCTGATTTTGAGCCCGTAATTTTCAGCCTGATCATCAATGCCGGGTGATCCGATGTGTTGTTCAACCGGGTTTCCATCAGCCATCTATTACCACTGCGTTTAACTGTAGTGGCTGTCTCGATCGCTACTGTAGGAAGTTCGTTCAGGGCCTGGAAATTCCCGGTCTCCACTCCGCGCCAGTAGAAGTTATCAGATACCATGCGGTCGCCCTGCATAAGGGTAAGCTTAATGAAATGTGCAGATGACAGGCTTTCCGGAAACTCTAGTTTGAACAGTATGTGCGTAGTATCTTCGTTGCTGTTCAATCCGGCTTCCTGTTCCCACTGAACTGAACCGTCCATATTTATTAACTGTGCTTTTGCAGTCAGACCAGTCATGTTTCCGGCATTATAGTTTACTACCTCAATGCTGTCATAAACGGGCTCCCACTGGATATGGATGGGTTCTGAGGCTTTTTTACAACCAAAATAGGCTGCTGTCGGGTCAAAATAGTAGTCGTAGGTTTGCCATACCATTGAAGGCCACGCCGAATGGCTCATCCATAGCAGCAATCCTTTCCGGTACCCGCTCCTTGCTTCAAACATACCGCGATAACCGTCATAATTAATCCACTGGGCCAGTTCAGTGAACTGTTTTACATTGTCAACCGGACCAAAACCTGTTTCAATGATCTCGTTGAATGAGGCTGCCCCCTGTGCCCCTTCCAGGCAATAGTCGTGTAAGCCCCACTGGCTGTTTTGCGGCCAGAGTGCAGATTCAGGCAACATTTGTTTCATGCTTTCATAGGTCATAACATTGGGCATACCCCTCTCACTGTGTAATTTATTCAGTCCGTACAGAAGGAAATAATCCCTTACCGGAAGAGCCCTGTAGGGCCCTCCGCCACTAACAACACCCATTGAGGAGTTGGAAATGTAATGCAAGCCATGGTGAAGTTCCGGGACCAGCTTTCTGAGGGCTGTGTCAAGTACTTCAGGCGGATTTCCTTCGTTCCGGCCGACATAAATTGCCATAGAAGGATGGTTGCGTATTCGTTTGATCATGTCTTCAGCATTATCCATGAACATTTGCGGGTCGTAAGGATTCGGACCGTCAGCCGGGTTTGCCAGCCAGAAGTCCTGCCACACCATTACCCCATGCCGGTCACAGGCCTCATAAAACTCGTCATCCCCTGTTTGTCCAACCCAGTTGCGGATCATAGTAAAATTCATATCGGCATGATATCCAACGGCTATATCGTATTCACGTCCGCGATAGTTCAGGTTTGATTCCGGGAAGCCCCAGTTTCCGCCTCGGCCGATAAAACGCCTGCCGTTAATGTAAATACTGAGGATACGGTTTTTTTCATCATATGCCATTTCACGGATCCCTGATTTGAATTCTTTCTTATCAGATACAACGTTATCCTCAGTTGAAAAGACAAGTTCCACATCATACAGCTTTGGTTCACCATATCCTTTGGGCCACCATAGTTCAGGATTTTCAAAGTGCAGGGAAGGATGGGTTGAGGAATTGAGACTGACTGTTTTTGATTCGGAAGCTTCAAGAGATACCTCTTGCGAAAATTCTATTTCACCGTACTTGCCTGAAAAGGTGCCGGCAACTGCCTCAGTTTTGTGGTTCTGAAGTCTTACTTCAATAAATATATCAGCTGCCGATGTATCGGGCACATCCAGGTCAGAGTATACAAAGGGATCTTCAATGGTAACATCACCGGTGGTGCTCAGGAATACATCATTCCAGATTCCGATATTTCTACCCCTGATGGTTGGTATCCAGTCCCAGCCAACCGATGCATGATAGGTGGGGTTGTCGGCACCGAGGACCCCGCCGTTCTTATCCGGACTGATGGCTGTTTGTTCTTTGATGACACCGATGTTCTCATTCTTGACTATTAATACGGCCAGGGCGTTTGTCTGTCCGGGAACAATATGATCGCTTACATCAAATTTACCACGTGTAAAAGCCCCTTCAATTCTTCCGATCTTTTTTCCGTTCACAAAGACATCCGCCTTCCAGTTGATCCCGTCGAAGTTCAGGAAGATACACTGAGTTTTAAAGTTATCAGGAACCTCAAATTCATTGCGGTACCAGAAGTCGGAATTAAAAAATGACTCAGAGATCATCAACTGGTTATCACCAAAGTTTGGATCAGGTAAAGCGCCTGCATTCCAGTAACTAACCAGTGCAGTCCCGGGAACTGTTGCTGCCACCCAATTGTCATTTGCGAACCCGGTTTGAGAGATGTTTTCACCGCTTGCGGATACTTGGGATGCCCGCTGGATCTTCCAGTTTCCGCCGACCAGGTCCAGCCTGTTTTCTGATAATATAGGCCCTTCCTTTGGAACAGGTACAATGCCACCGGTCCCCATTACTTCCAATTCGCTCAGGATATATCGTTCCTCATTCGCTGACTGGTTCATAAGGACCCGTACGTAGCGACCCTTCGCTTCAGAGGGAAGGGTAATATCGTCAATCAGATCATCTGCACCGGGAAGGGTGGTAAGTTCTGTCCAGTTCTCTGCGTCATCAGAAACCTGGATGGATCCGGCACTTGCTTTATTTATCCAGTTAAGGACAATATGATCAAATGATGAGGGGGATCCAAGGTCAACATAAACCCATTCTTCACCTGTTCCGGCACTCATCCAGGCACTCTTGAAATTGTGGGAGGGGGCCATTTTTAGTTTTATACCATTAGATAAAAAATCAAGTTCACCGAATTCCCAGGTTTCAGCACAGGAAGCTGATAGATCAAATCGATAGAACCTGTAGGTAACGGGTTCACTTAAGTCATATGACTGATTTATCATCCTGACATTGGCAGGCCTTCTGAAACTAAATGTAAATGAGGGTTTTGGTGCATCCGGATCAACAGGGTTACCAAAGAAATCGGTAGGCGGACGAACTATGCCGGCAATTGAATCCCTTTTTCTCTGTTCTTCCCTTCGCCTCATCATTTCAGCAAACCGGTTGGGCCTTTCAACGCCGGGGAATCCGCTGCCTTTTGAGCTACCCAGCTCAGCCCAGTTCACACCATCATAGGAACCGGATAATTTTAAACTCCATCTGCCTGACTTTGTTTTATCATATGTCAGACTTCCGTTCAGGGCGATAGTGGAAATTTCAGGAATAACTGAGCCCTCACTGAGCTCTATCTGTAACCAGACATCTTTTCCATCCATGCTGTAAGTTGTGATGGTATTGTGATCGAGCAACCACTCTCTTTCATTCTTTGGAAGGGATCCCTGGTTGGTTGAAAGTGCTACAAAAGCCGGTTTGTCACTGGTAATGATTCCGTCAGTCACAAGCTGTGCCGTAAGGTTGTAATCATAACTGCTGGAATGATAAGCTGACCTCAGCAATGCCAGGTTGCGGTAAGTATCATTGTCCGCACGAAGGTCCGGTGAAAAATCTTCAGAGAGATTTCCGGGATATACACCGATACCTCGGGTTAATCCTTTGTCCTTCGGGGTGCAGGATGTGATCAGTAATGCGGGTATAATTATCCAGTTATGACATGCATACCTGAAAAGAGTGTTCCTGTGTTTAATCGGTCTGATAGTATTAGGTTTAAAAGGGAACAGAAAGATACTAAAAAATGGCGTATGGCATTAATCAAAGAATTATCATTATTTTTATTAGCCTCTGGCTGTAAACCTTAAAAATATTATGACACAAAAGATAATTGATGGAATTATCAAAAAGATCAACATCCCGGATCTGGTTGAATTATTGGTTGACAGTATTTCTTTTGGAGAACTGCAATCTTTGTTGTTGAAAACATTTGAACTTAAAGTTTTAAAGAAAAGAGACAGTACTATTTTGAAGGAGTACAAGTCGAATAAGTTTGCAAAACCATCAGATATAGATCCAATAATTCACCGGAACCTTGAATTATGCATCTTTTCATTATTACCTGCTGACTTTGAACTCATTGATTTATCACCCCTGACACCATTAGGAACATGCAGCATTATGTCTACTGTCCACCAGAACAATGTTGTTTCGACAATAAGAAATATGGAAGTTGCAGCTGATACCACAAATATACTTGCACTGGAATGTGCAAAGAGACGGGAAATACTATTAAAAAAAGATCATAAATGCACCGGCCTGATAAAGTTATGTTCAAGCCAAAGGGTGACAAGAGGACAAGCATTTGAAAATAAACATTTTTCCGCCAATTTTAATGTCATTGCCTTATGTACTGCCGGGAAAGATGAGGGCAATGACCAATTTGAAATGCTTAATCTGGAGGAACATATCAGGGTTTATTTCAATATACTTGAACAGATAACAGATGCTGATGAGATGAAAAAAACATGCATTAAATTTTATAATTATGAAGGATTTGATAATTCACAATTGATTGAGAATATTAAAGCTAAGCTAGCTCAGGGAGACCATATTGATATCAGAATAGAAGAAAACAGTGAATTTGGCAAGAACTATTATACACGTTTAAGATTCATGATCAGTGTTGTAAATAAAGATGATCAGGAATTTGATTATATAGACGGAGGATTTACAGACTGGACATCCGAATTATTAAATAACAAGAAGGAAAGATTGCTGACCAGCGGAATGGGAACAGATTTTCTTTTGCGTACAACTAAAATAAAAACTGCTGCCGGCAAGGTGAACAAGACATAATTGAAATTTATTGTAACTTACAGGTAGATCAGAAAACCAGTGAGCATGAAACCACATCCGATTTTATTTATTCTAAGTCTCTTGCTGAATCTGAACATGTTAGCAGGGGATGATACAGTTATCCAGGAACAGAAGATTTATAAGACCATTAACGGGATACAACTGACAGCAGATATTTTTTATACTGCAGAGAATCAGCAGAAACAGATGAACCCGGCCATAGTTTTTTTCCATGGCGGAGGATGGGCATACGGGAGCCCGGATGAATTCCATGGAGCCTGTAAGCGGTTCGCAAAAAAAGGATTTATTACCTTTTCCTTTCAGTACCGGCTGTCAATGAATGAAGATGGAACGGTGCCCAATCCGGATATTACCCCGGTTGAATGTGTCAAGGATGCGCGCTCTGCCATGAGATGGCTCAGGGAAAATGCGGCATCATTCAATATTGATCCGGATAAGATCATTGCCGGGGGACAGTCTGCCGGAGGACAGTTAGCCTTATCTACTGCATTGATCGATGATATTAATGAAGATTCCGATAATCTGGAGATCAGCCCCGTTCCAAACGCATTACTGCTTTACTCAAGCTGTGTAAATACAATGGAAGCATGGGTTGATCATTTGCTGGGGGACAGAAGAGATGAGATCTGGTCTATCTCTCCGTATCATAACCTGAAAGCAGGCCTGCCTCCGACCATTGCCTTCCATGGGGAGGAAGATTGTATGGTTCTGACCTATACCATACAATTTTTCCAGGAGAGAAACGCACAGCTTGATAATTATTATGAATTAATATGGCTGGAAGGACGCGGACATTACCTGGATGAAACGAACGAGGAATACGCCACGTATTTCGATGAAGAGATAATGGAGCGGACGGATGTCTTCCTCAAGAAATTCGGATTCCTGGATCCGTCCGGGCAGCAATGAGGACTAAGGATAATCTTTCCCTGCGAACAGGGAATTCTTAGATAATCCGCTTTATTTATCGAAATTTATCCGGATATCCCCCGGATGATTTTCAAGCAGGTACTTCATACCAGGAGCTGCTTCTTTAACCCCACCGTTCCCGTCGTGGCCTGTCCAGGTCCAGGACAGGGCACCAGCATACCCGTTCTCATATAAAAATTTATGAGCTGCAACAGGATCGATTCCATCGATGGGACCTTTGGCAGAAAATTCTCCTATAAGCAGTGGTTTATCCAGTTCCCAGTATGAAACAGGATGGTGAAAAGGAGAAAGAGCTTCTTTTCCCCATTTATAGTAATGAAACATGTAAAAATCAAGGGTTCCTAAGGGTTCCCCTCCTGCCTTAATAAGTTCCTGGTCTGTGTAATAGTTCTTCCAATCTCCAATATCTGAGGATGCCCTGGGGCACCAGGAACCATTAGATACTTTTTCATCAGGAGCTTCTTTATGAATGGCAGCGGCAGTCAGGTTAATGAATTGCTGGACATATTTCATCTCGGTTCTCTCTTCTTCAGGGGTCCATCCAAATTCTTTAGTCATACCCTCAGGTTCATTGAATATCTCCCAGCACATTATAGCCGGATGCCCTTTAAGTGCTTTTACCATGGGGATCAAAGCTTTTTCAATATAAGCCCGGGTATATTCAGGCTTTTCCAGCAAATCCCTGTTCTGTTTATAGATGACACCCTGTCTTCCCTGAAGCATATCGAAAGACCATAAACAAAGGCAGATGGCCATATTCCTTTCCTGAGCCATATCAAGGACCTTTCTGATATTTTCAATCTCACCCTCTGAAAGACCTGATACCTTCCCATCTGTAAACTGAGGGCTCCGTGTCCCGTTCACATGCATCCACCACCGCATAGAATTACCCCCTGCTGCAGAGATCTCGTCCATTGCTTTAGTGAATAACTGTTTATTGAAATCAGTCAGGTCACGGGCAAAATTTACCCATGCCAGGTTCATGCCGCTGGCAAATATTTGTTGACCGTTTACCTCTATCCTGTCGTCCTGGGCATATATGCCGTTTGTCAGGATAAAAGAAATCAGCAGATAAAAGCCGGTGATTTTGTTCTTTTTCAGGTTCATCTTATTAATTTTAAATATTTAAAGAATCCGAACTAAAAGGAGATACATTATATCCAAAACCTAAAGATATAATAATTCCATTTTAACTGATTCAGGATAATCAGACCAATTATGTAAACCCTATTAACACTACTGCAATGATCAGGAATATTTTATTACTTATCGTATTTGGCTGCCTGATTGCCTGTTCACAGACAGGTTCTGAAAGGCATACTGCTTCATTAACCGCAGGCACACCTGAAAGTACGGGTGTTTCTGATGAACGACTGAACCGCATTGATAACATGTGCCAGCAAGCTGTTGCAGACGGGGAAGTACCCGGAATGGTAGCCCTGGTGGCCCGTCATGGTAAAATTGTTTATCACAAGGCATTTGGCATGGCCGACAAGCAGGCTGGCAGGTCATTGCAGAAGGATGATATATTTAGGATCGCTTCACAGAGTAAAGCCATTACAGCCACAGCCGTAATGATGCTCTGGGAGGAAGGCAGGTTTCAACTGGACGATCCGATTTCGAAATATATTCCAGAATTTAGGGATGAACAGATCCTCAATACTTTTAACCCGGAGGATACATCATATACCACCCTGCCGGCAGATAAACCTATTACCATCCGCCACCTGCTGACACATACATCAGGTCTCGGGTATGGAATGATTGATGGCGACGAGCGGTTCAGGATGATCTATCAGAAGGCGGGAATTGTAGATCTGTATACAACTGAAAATGTCAGCATTGGAGAGAATATTCAAAAACTGGCGGCCTTGCCTTTACATCATCATCCCGGTGAAGGATATACCTATAGCGAGGGACTGGATGTGCTGGGGTATTTTATTGAGATCATTTCGGGAATGCCCTTTGATGAATTCTTAAGAAGCAGGTTGTTTGATCCACTGGGAATGAATGATACCTGGTTCTATCTGCCTGAGGAGCTGCATGACCGTCTGGTGCCGGTGCAACAACCGGAGGATGGAGACTGGGTAGTATACCCGGTTACTTTTTATGACCCGGATTACCCGGTAAGTGGTGCCCGAACATTCTTTTCAGGTGGAGCGGGACTGTGCAGTACAGCAAAAGATT
>CAZILN010000054.1:0-21681 GCA_964540005.1 uncultured Bacteroidaceae bacterium
AGATCCTCATCAATTCCAATAATCTTACCATATCCCTCGCAGGAAGGACAGGCTCCCAGAGGGTTATTAAAACTGAAAAGATGGACATCGGGCTCAATGAATTTAATACCATCCGCTTCAAAACGGTCTGAAAAAAGGCAATCGCTGTAACCTTCATTGCCATAGACCCTTATGATGCATTCACCTTTGCCAAGACTGAAGGCAGTCTGGACAGAATCTGCGTAACGGGCATGTGAATCTTCATCCTCCTGCACGCTGATCCGGTCAATAAGGATGTTCACCGATCCGGCCAGATCCTGATGATCTGAGCTATGAATGATATCTTCAATTTTAAATAACTCATCTTCCTTTTCCATCCGGGTAATACCCTGCTTCAGCAATAATTCCAGTTGTCCGGGTATACCATTCTTCTCATTGAACTTAAAGGGCGCTATAATCATGATCCTGTATCCCACTCCCCGGGACACTATATAAGCTACAACATCACCGACAGAATGTTTCTTTACCCTGGTCCCTGAAACAGGGGAATAGGTCTTGCCAATCCTGGCATACAGAAGCTTAAGATAATCGTATATCTCAGTTGAGGTTCCGACTGTGGAGCGTGGATTCCGGGTATTTACCTTTTGCTCTATGGCAATGGCAGGCGGTATCCCATGGATAAAGTCCACCTCGGGCTTGTTAATGCGGCCTAAAAACTGTCTGGCATAGGAAGAAAGGCTTTCAACATACCTGCGCTGACCTTCGGCATACAGGGTGTCAAATGCCAGAGATGATTTCCCGGATCCGGATAAACCGGTAATCACTATGAATTTATTACGGGGAATGCGGACTTCAACGTTTTTCAGGTTGTGAACCCTGGCCCCCTTAATATGTATGTATTTTTTTACAGGATCTTGCTTCTCTGGCATAAAAATTGCATGTTATTTAATAGGAGTTAACAATTTTTAACTCAAATTCAAAAGTAATATTTTTTGATATAAGGAGAATTTTAACTTATTTGCATCGTTTATATACTAAACGATTTCAAAACAAACAATCGGAGGACTGCTTATTGACCCATATCTACCTTGTCTCATCTTAAAAAGGAGGTAGTTTTGAAATCAACCAATTACACTGATCAGGACCTGGTTAAGCGTTTCCTGGATGGAGACCAGGGAAGTATTGAAATACTGATTAACCGGCACAAGAACAAAGTATTCACCTATATCAGCATACTGGTAAAAAATCAGCAGCTGGCTGAAGACGTTTTCCAGGATACCTTTATTAAAGTCGTCAAATCACTCCACAGCGGGAAATACAAGGATAACGGGAAATTTGTCTCCTGGGTGATCCGTATTGCCCACAACCTGATAATAGACCATTTCAGGAAGGAAAAACAGCTGAATACCTGTCTGAATGAGGACTATGAGACGGACATATTCAATTCAAAGAAACTCTCCGAAGAAAACATCGAGGATATACTCATTAAAGACCAGATATTGAATGATGTCAGGTCCCTGATTGAAGAATTACCGGAAGACCAGAAACAGGTAATTCTTCTGCGACACTATGGGGGACTTAGTTTCAAGGAAATAGCGGAACAAACCCATGTCAGTATCAATACGGCATTAGGCAGGATGCGTTATGCCCTGATCAATATGAGAAAACTCATTGAAGAAAAAAATATCAGCCTGACAAGGATCTGATCCGTGAGAATTAATAAGATCAAATATAAATACACAGCCTCTCATACTATTCCGAAAATTGATACGTTTCTAACATATATTTCACACTAAACATTGCCTATGGTGAAAATCTCTACCCTGTTCTACGTATTGGACGATATTGAAGGGAGGAGTGCTAAGGTTTTTAATCTGGATGACTACCAGGAAGACGAAGAGACAGAGTTCACTGACATATGGGAAATGCTCGACAGGCTGCAGATTGAAGTCGATCAACAGCTTGTTGACAGGCTCATGAAACTCCTGCCGCAGATGTAGCAATCCTTGCCTTCAACCCACGTATGAACGTTGAAACTGTTAACGCCGGTGAATAACCGGCGTTTTTTTTATCCCCGATGATGTTCCTTCCAATAATATTGATTAAAACAGAAATAGTGTTTCAGTATATTATAATTACTGCTACAATGCTTGTGTGCTGATGTCCAATATATTATAAATACCGCTACAATGCTTACGCAGTGTCAGGCAGGTATTTATAATATATTGAATGAAATGAAAGAGTAATACCGCTACAATGCTTACGCAGTGTCAGGCAGGTATTTATAATATCCTGAAAACAATTTATCAGGTACTGTTTAATCAAAATACGTACTCTTACATAACCAGGATAAAAAAAACGCCGGGTGGGAGTTCGGTAGGGTTATGGGGATTCAGGTATCCGCTGAAAACATCCGAGCTGGGATATGAGTCTGGATGGGAAGGAATGCGTTGTATGATTTGGTTTACAACATATCATTTTCCTCCAGCCATATCCTGACCCTTTCATGCTCTGCCTCGTATTTAGTTTCTGATCCTTTTACAATCTCTTTGAATCGTTCCTCTTCGCGGATGCTTTCAAACAAGGGATCCTGCCGGTTTAGCATCAAAATTATTTGGTAGATCTGCCAATCACTGTTGCTAAATTGACTCTCCTCGCAGCAGAGCTGCGAGGAATCATCGATTAATTGTATATTTTCATTTGTGCTCGCTAACCCCGAAGCTCTGCTTCGGGGTTAGCGCTCGCGTAATTCAATTAAATGTTTGTATGCCGATTCCTTATCACCCAGGAAGGCATAAATCCCGGCCAGGTCGAAATGAGCCAAACCTCGACCATAACTATCCTTAAATTCGATAGTTTCATTACAATAATTGATCATTCTGGTAAAATAATCCATGGCTTCTTCCTCCCTGCCGAGCTTCCAGGTATCTCATTAAATACATGCTCTGATTCCCGATTTGTAAAATGTAATCTAAATTAGTTGAGTCCGAGTCATACCTGGTTCTCGATAAATTATAAGCTGTTTCAATACTCACTTGAAATAACTCATTCCCTGATAGGATTTGATAATACGAAATTGAATCACCACTAAATGTGGCTAATTCATTGGCATAATACTCTGCTTTATCTGAAAAACCAATAAACCAGTATGTAAAGGCTAAATCATGCAATATGATGGGCATAAAGGAACCATGCTCTATACTTGCAGCTTTATGAAGATGTGATAATGTTCTTCAGCTTTGACTAGTGCATTTGTATCGTTATTATCCAGTTGGTACCTGATGTATTCTTCCCTGCCATTAAGGAAAAAATCATAGGCTGTAAGACTAGGTGTTCTTGTTTTGTCAATAAGTTGTTTTTCCTCTGCAGTTATAATTGCTTTTATTTCATTAGCAACGGATTGTGCTATTTGGCTCTGTATGTCAAAAATTTGTTTTACATCTATAATATCCTCCCTGTAGGTAGTCTCCCAAATATGATCCTCATGTTCCGGCATGATTAATTGTACATGAATTTTTACCTGGTTTCCAATTCGTTGAGCGGTTCCTTCCAGAACATAAGTCACTTCCAATTCATTTGCAATGTCATTAGTTGTATATTGGATGTCCCGGTATTTCTCAACCGAGCCTCTTGACAACACCCTCAGGTCAGCAATTTTAGCCAGGTTATTTCTTATATCCTCTGTCATACCGTTCACAAAAAATTCATTTTCCTGCTCTGTACTTTCATTCCAGAAGGGCCTGACAGCGATGGATTTATCCAGTTCTTCGATTTGCTTTTCTCGGCCTACGATCTTGAATACGAAAAGTGCCACAACAACTATTGCCACAACCAGGGCAGATCCGGCAAGCAGCAGTATTAACTTTCTCTTTGGTTTTTGGATAAGTGTTTTCGACTCGTCAGGCCTATGAAGTACTTCTGTTACTGCTTCTGGGTGAGTTTCATTGGTGGCCTGAGCATCCTTATACTTCAGGTACCATTTGAGAATTGTTGTCAGGTTTATCAAAACGGATCGCACCTGCTCCGGATCAAACTCTTTAGGATGGGCACCATAAGCCGATAAGCTATTCAGGTTCAACATCGAGGTGATGATGTTGGCAGGGACCTCCTCTTCCTTATTCAGTTTGTCTATTACACCCTTGAGGGGTTCAGTGCCCCTTGGCCGTCCGAGTTCACATTTACAAAGATCAGTTACAATCACTTCTAAACACCTTCTGGAATAAAGCATGACAACATTAGGGTCATCTGTCTTTACCAACTTGTCCAGCTCTTTTTCCAGTTCAGGGCGTTTCCTGAGAAAAGACTCAAAAAGAGTCGTAAGTTCTTTAATTTCTGTGGACCAGATTGCCATGGTAATTGAAAAGTATGGCAATTTGATAATTAAAAAATATACCGTATTTTTAATATAGTTTGAAATCAATTATTTTAATAATTCATTCAATATGGCAAAAGAAAACATCGAAAATCTCAGTTCTGAAAAACTGAAAAAAAGGAGATTATTCGCATCAATATTAGCCGGGATTTGTTTTGGCGTCTTTATCGTGGAAATTGTAGTGATGATTATTCTGTTGGTTAAAGGAAAACAGGAAAACATTTTGACATTGCTTCCAGGATTTGTCCTTCTTTTCTTTGCAATATATATGTATATTGGGGTAAAGAAAATCAATAAAGAACTTAAAGGAAGAGAAGACAATTAAGGGACAAAAAACCTTAGATGATTATCTCAGGTTCTTATGATACAAATTGCTAATTAATTACCTATTCAGTTTTAAGCCAACCTGAAACATCCTCAACTGTTACTGTTACGATTTCAAGTTTGTATTTTTTGCGGTAGCCCATCATTTCCTGGTGGAGTTTACCAGGTTTTTCAACTGCTTTCAGTTTTTCAATAGTGGTATATCCAAGCGCCTTAAGTGGCTCTACCCACTCCTTTGGAACCCCAAGGGCAACAAAGGCTTCATCTGAATCTACCACCTCTTGCTTCTCAGGCTTCATTTGCGGAAAAGATGTGGCTGATCCGGGCGCAGGCCACTATGCCGGCGGTTTCTGTTCGAAGCACAAAATCACTCAGGCTTAACTCCTTGTATGCATGCTCTTTTGCCAGCCCAACTTCCTGCAGTGTGAAATCCCCTTCCGGTCCGATAAGAATACAGATCTCATTTGAGGATATATGCTCCTGGTCCAGGGTGATCATATTTCCTTCATTACAATGAGCAATAAATCTGTCAGGGTGAGAATGGGATCCCAAAAAATCCTTAAATCCTCTTATGGCGTTCAGTCCGGGGAGCCAGGCGCGATGTGACTGTTTCATGGCTGATAAGAGGATTTTTTCTACCCTTGATGTCCTGACAGAGTCCCTCTCAGAACGTTCACAAATGAGTGGTGTAATCTCTGATACCCCGATCTCGGTTGCCTTCTCAAGAAACCATTCAAACCTATCATGACTCTTTGGGGGAGCAATAGCCACATGCAGATGATACTTCATCCTGCCATAGTCTTCCTGCCTGCTCTTTATTTCAGCCTGAACCTGTTTGGGATCAGCCCTGAGGATCTCACACTCAGCCAGCAGTCCCTTCCCGTCAACAATTTGCAGGAAATCCCCCCGGTCCATGCGAAGTACCCTGGTACAGTGCCTGGATTCGTTTTCATCCAGGATGGCAATATTGTCCCTGATAATATTGCAGTAAAAAATATTCACTGGCCTTCCTCTCCCTGAGCATCCTCTTCAGCCGCCTGCCTGACACTGCGTAAAAACAAATCCTTTTTCTGGGCCGTGGTAACAATAAAAATATACGGGATCTCATTCTTGGCTGTCTTGAGCTTGCGTTGGTTGGTCTTTAAATTATTGATGGTCATATTGAAATCCCTGTTACTCGATAAAACGTGCAATACACCACGGGTATACCCGAAATAGTACCATGTCCGGCTATCCAGCTCGAGATAGACATCAAACAGATCCCCGCTTCTCCTTTTGGCTAAAGCCATATGCCCGTTAACCTGTTTATGTATCTGGTTCCCGTTAATACTGCCTATTCCTATTTTACCCTCGGATAGATAGGAACGTGTGGTCTGATCCCAGTTGAGTTTCAGCCGGGAAAAGAACAGGGAAAAAAGCAGTTCGGAAGGCAGCGCCTGGTATTCACCGTACAACCCGAGTTCAGCCTGCAACTGATTGGCCTTTTCTGTTCCAAGGATCTGAGCCATGCCCTTATTATAGAACTCATCCGAAAGGTCAACCGCTTCAAGTTCCTGGAGGCTGTCGAGATCAGAGGCCATGATTGCCAGCGCTTCTTCTGACATGAAAAAGTTCATGCCGTACATCAGGTTGAGTACGGTTTCATCTGTGGCCATATTATGTGTGACATCACCAATGGTTGATGTCCTGATCTGGCCGAGGCTTATCCCCAGTCTCATCCTTCCTTCCCCGTATTCTTCACAAGCGGTCCGCGGCAAACTCAGGTAATTTCCCGGCTGGCTGAAGTCAGCAAGTTTGTCCATACTCCCTACCCTGTACTGGTCACTTTGTCTGTCGAAGTACAGGTATCCGTCCGCAGTAACAATATAAGTATCGCTGGCAAGTTTTCTGCGGCTGAAGAATGAGGGGTAGATATGAGAAGAGTCATGGGTAACAAAGAGTCCCTGATACAGAGGATTCATCTCATAATTAAATGACTGTGCTGCTATGGGAATATATATATTCTCAGGATCTATCTCGGCTTCGAATTTCACATATTCCATATCAATTTCTTCACAATCATGAACCAGCATGGCTCCCCCGTTAAAGGTCAGGAATTTCTTATCAGCAACCAGGTATACTTCCCCGGTATACCCGTAATAAGGGCTCAGCGTGAATTCATCCTCCACAGGTATTTTCCCTGATGCAATGGTCCGGATGCTGTCATCAACCGAGATCAGGTCAAAATCTATTACCTGTATTTGCCCCGTTTCATCAATGTAATCATATTTTCCACCGCCATGATATTTGTATCTGCCTTCTATCCGGACAGTGGCATTATAAATTGAATGAAGCTTAGAGTATTGATTTGCCAATATCCTGGCCGAATCCATTTCTCCCATTGTACCGTCAGGTTCTATGAATATCTCACCGCCTGCAGGAAAGATATAGGCATCAGCCGATTTTATGTATTTCACGTTTGAAGCCCTGATAATATTCCTCCTGTAATCATATACGGCTTTAGTCGAAACGAAATCCAGGGAATCCTGGTATGGATCCGTTGAGATGTATCGCGGACCGACCAGTCCGGCTTCCAGCTCTGCTGCAGCAACTTCCCTGTAACCCTCATCTGCCGTTGAGGCTGAGCCCATTACCAGTTCGTTATCATCCATGTTCCACTGGAAGAGATCAAGCTGGCTCACGTATTGGTTTTCAGGAAATTCCACCAGTGAATAATCCTGGTTTGTTTTAAAAAGACCTGATCTGTCATCAAAATCCACCTTTGCATTTACATTATCTGTTATCAGGGTGTACCCGCGTGTGTTTACAGATTTAAGCCTGAGATCGGCCGTATCGGCAGCGAATGCATTGGCCGTGTAAGTGAAATGATCGGAAAGCAGAACAGAATTGGCGAGGTCCATTTTACCGGAACCCGTCAAACCGCCCGGTCCCAGAGCAAGGGTCCCTTCCAGAACAGTACTGTCGTTAAGTATCCCGAAAGGTTCAGGACCCTGGGCAATATCCATCTGGTCCTGGTAAGGATACCATATAAAATCATTTCCGGTGGAACTGACTGCCGGGTATTCTACAGCGGCCAGCTGTTGTCCTATCTCGAACCGCTGGGCTGTCCCGAACATTGAATCCGGATGAAAGAAAATATCCTCTGATACTCCCTCTGAACACAGGTATTCAAAGCTGCCATTTCCCCTGAGGCCTTCATGGCTCATTTGTAAAAAATCATAGTATTGTCCTTTCCCACCATACAGGGGCAGACCGGAAGCATCAGTTGTCAGGTCGAATCCCAGTGAATTATCTTCCTGGATGATCAGCAGGGTCTGTTCCATTTCCGGAAAAATTCCGGCAGATACGAATTTACCGTCAAGCTGAAGGCCCACGGGATTAAAATTATCCAGGCTGTCAAAAGTAAAAGGGTATATCTCGAAAAAGAACTTATCCCTTGTGTACACCCCGTTCTGAATACCCGGGTCATCATAGTAAACAAAAGAATTCTCACCACTGGTAAACACAGGGTATTGGGGAAAATTCATCCTGCCGGATTTGTTTTCAATATCATCTATCAGCAACTCCCCGGTGACATCCTGTATCATGCTCTGAATATTTTGTAATCTGGCCCTCCCGGATGCATCCAACTGGTTTGTCCTTATCCGTAGCCCTACTGAATCGATATCCTGCAGATCCAGCTTAAACTCATCATAGTCGAAGAAGAAATTATTCCCGAAGAAGGTAAATAATCCGGCGACAATTACCCCGTTGAACTGGAAGCTCCTGTTCTGTTTCAGTATAATGGTGGCATTCTCCGGAAAGATCATTACATTCTGAGCAGTACTAAGCCTGATATTCCTTATCCCTTTAATGGTGAGATCATAGGTGGACAGGTCCAGGCTGGCATTTTCCTGAGGTGCTTCGGTCTCACTGATCAGGTTTATGACGTCATAATCAATGGCATCAACACTGGCATACACCCAGTCAAACAATTTTTGACGTAATGTAATCTGATCATCCTCAATGTCATATATAAGAAAACCTTCAACAGCAAGCCTTTTCAGCATTTGCTGTAGCTGGTTATGCTGAATACGGTTGTCTGCTGCATAGTCTTTCCCCAGGAAAGTAATTCCCATAACCCTTTCGGCATATCTCCTCAAAGCAACCATGGGATTTTCCCTGTCAATCCCCTGTAACCTCTGGTAAAGCTGCCGTTCATAAAGGTTTTCCGATTGAAAATTAGCCAGGCCGGTGGCTGAGGCTTCTCTCATTTTAAACAATATCCTGTTTTCATCAAGGTTCCACTGTAATTGCTCGAAGGTCATTTCAACCTTATGGTAATTGTTGTAGTAAGGTGCCTCGGACTGAAACCTCTGGTTCCTGTTGAGTGACAGCTGGTTTTTTTCAACAAAGTAGGTCATCCCAATATTGGGATGTACAATTGAATCAAAGCCAATCGGAATGGATACCTCTACATCCGAACTTGTGATCTTTCCGGGCTCCATAGCAAAATATGCTGATCTGGCGATAAGTTTCAGGCTGTCGTTCCTGAAGAAGGTAAGCCTTGCTTTATTGAATTTTGTACCGGATCCAACCAGGGTTGAACCATACATGGATAAACCCCCGTTAAAATTAATATTAGTGTAGAGATCGTCTATCCTGTAGTTTGACAGATAAGACTCAAAACGGGGATAATTCATCCGGTCGGCCGAGCTCACCTGTTCCCCCCTGTCCTCAAGGGTACCGTACAATCTGTAATCCAGATAATTGAGGTTGGAGAAGGAAACAGAATCCGCTCTGTAGTTGGACAGTGTCATATCAATAGTGTAGGATGACAATTCTGCATTGACAACATCGGCTTCATATTCCGAACGCTCCCATGTCACCACTCCCCCTGTACCCTTCCATATCTTTGTCTCCGGGTTATAAATCCCGCTGGTATGATAAATATTGAAACTGTCCCTTACCACCATACAGGTCAGGGTAACATCCTCATACAGTAATTCAAGTGAATCGGCATACAGGATCCGGTAGGCAGGCTCCTGGGTTTTCCAGGTTGCGGCAGTTGTTTTATTAATGATATTATCATTGATCAGAAGGTTCGAAAACTGTATGAAATTTTGTATCTGGCTGAGCCTTGTGTTCTGATAGCTGACCAGGTCATACAGTGCCTTTTTCCAGTTATCAAGGCTTTCCTGTCCGGTTAATTCTGTTTCAAAACTCCTGAAGGTCTGCAAAAAAAGCATGTAATGAGGTTTCGGCCTGGCCTGCTTACTCAGCATGAAATTCGAAACTGCAATAATATAGGATTTGTTCGTGTCAGTAATTTCCCCCCCTGTCCATTGCAGGATGAATTCCTGTAAGGACAGGATCTCCTGTTCATTAAGGCTGGTGCCCATATACAGGTCCAGTTCCTCAGGGTATTTATCCAAGTCAGCAGAAAATCGTCTAAAAACCTGACTGTCAAGGTCTGCAGAGAATAATACCAGGACGAGGTAAAGAATGATACGGGTATACATAATTGAACAAGCTTTATAAATGATGGCAAAATTTCAATTCATTCATGTCATTCGCAACCGGATCAGGGCCCAGTTATTCAAAATGCCAATCTTCTCCTGTTCCCAGCCAAATGACCCTGCCCTTTCAGTAATGCTGCGGGTATCCGCTTCATAAACACCGCTCAATAAAAGTAATGCATTTTTTCCGGCAATTCCAGCTATTTTATCCATATGCTCATACAATACATTCCGGTTAATGTTTGCCATGATCATATCATACCCTGTTTCATCCAGCTGATCGAGGCCCTTGCAAACAGCCCTTATATTATCCAGAGAGTTCAGACGGAAATTTTCAAGGGCATTCTGCACAGCATTTTCATCAAGATCGATGGCTGTTACCGGGTTTGCCCCCTTCATGGCTGAAAGTATGGCGAGTATCCCGGTTCCGCAACCCAGATCAATTACCTTCTTGCCGGAAAGGTCCATTCCCAGCAATTCTCCTGCAATAAGCCTGGTGGTTTCATGATGGCCTGTCCCAAAAGACATGCGCGGTGATATGATTACTTCATATAAATATCCATCCTGCGGATCATGGAAGGGAGCCCTTACCATGCATGTTTCTGAGATTATTATCGGCTCATATGCCCTCTCCCATTCCGCGTTCCAGTTCTTATCCGCAATATGTTCATAAGAAATGACAGGCTGACCCGTCCCGGGACTATAATCAAGTATGTTATTCTCAAAGCGGGTCCGGTCGAAAAGATCAGAACGGATATATGCCAGCAATCTGCCCTCCTCTTCCACCAGTCCCTCACAACCACAATCAAAAAGGAAGGGAATATAAAGATCCAGTGGGGGTGTATCAGTACCTGTTGATCTTAGCTTGATTTCAATATATGGCACAGACCTGCTCTTATCCTTATAAGGCTTCCACGATAGCAACAAAATCTTCAGCTTTCAGCGAGGCTCCTCCTATCAGTCCCCCGTCAACATCCGGATTACTGAATAGTTCAGCTGCATTGGAAGGCTTACAGCTGCCACCGTACAGTATGCTTGTATTGTTTGCGACTTCAGTTGCATACTTCCCTGCAACCTCCCTTCTGATAAATGCATGCATCTCCTGTGCCTGCTGCGGTGTGGCCGTTACTCCTGTCCCGATAGCCCAGACCGGCTCGTATGCCAGAATAATTTTACTGAAATTCTCAGGACTCAAGGTAAAAACTCCTTTTTGCAGCTGGCTTGAGACTACAGTCATATGATTTCCGGTTTCTCGTTGGCTCAGCTGCTCTCCAAAGCAGAAAATGGGGATCAGCCCGTTATCAAGGACCGCATTAACCTTTCTGTTCAACAGTTCATCATCCTCCATATAATAGCTTCTTCGTTCCGAATGGCCGATAATTACATATGCTGCACCGGCAGACCTGATCATCCCTGCAGATACCTCACCTGTAAATGCACCATGGGGTTCGTGGGAGCAATTCTGTGCAGCCAGCTTTACATGGCTAAGCACCTTGCTGACCTCTGCCAGGTGGATAAAGGGAGGTGCCACAATGACAAGCGCTTCATTTTCAATTTCTCCTGCCAGGCGATTTACTTCTGTTGCCAGCTCAATACCCTCCTGAAGGTTTTTGTTCATTTTCCAGTTACCGGCTACAATTTGTCTTCTCATAATAATTAAAAATTTTGTTTGGTTCAGAATACATCCAAAAATACTAAAAACATACGGATTGTGAGACTCTCAGTATTCAGATTCCCACCCTTGGGTCTATAATCCGGTAACTGATATCAACCAGAATATTTATCAGTACAAAAATCCCTGAAATGAAAATAACGGCGCCCAGGACCACAGGATAATCATAGTTGTTCAGGGCATTGACAATGATGTATCCCAGGCCCTTCCATCCGAAGATGTATTCTACAAAGATCACACCGGCCATTAAGGAGGCGAACCAGCCGCTTACAGCTGTCACAAGCGGATTCAATGAATTTCTCAGGCCATGCCTTATAAGTATCCTGGTAGAGGAAAGCCCCTTGGCCCGTGCAGTACGTATATAGTCCTTTGACAACTCATCAAGCAGGGAATTCCTGGTTAACTGCAATACGATAGAGAGGGGCCTGATCCCAAGTGTAAGGGCCGGAAGGATCAGGTTTTTAATCTGAAGATGGATACCGCGCCCCATATCATCAACCTCATACAGGTTACCTGTCAGATTCAGGCCGGTATAATCTGCCAGGACGAAGGCAAACAACCAGGCTATAAAAATAGCTGCAAAAAAGGAAGGCACAGACATACCCAGTGCTGAAAAGAGCAGTAAGCCCCTGTCGGTAATACTGTCTTTAAAAACAGCAGCGAACACACCTGCAATAATTCCAAGGAAGGTTCCAAGAATGATAGAACTGAGTGCGAGTATGAAAGTATTGGGAAATGCCTCGAGCAGGATTGCTGCCACCTGCTTGCGGCTGATAAAGGAACGCCCCAGATACGGATATTTCAGAACAAGGCATGTATTAGCGGATTTCCCGGTAAGTTTCAGGAAGGGACGGTATTTCTCCTCATCCAGGTAAAAGAAGCCCTCCTTATCATCACTTTTATAAAGTGAAACAGGAGAAAGATCATCAAGGTATTTAAGGTACTGCACATGCAGGGGCTGGTTCAATCCCAGGTCCTTGCGGATAATCTCCATGGTCAGGCTGTCTGCCCGCTGTCCGGTTACCATCCTTGCAGGATCCCCCGGCAAGACCTTAAACAGGAAAAATACTACGGAAACTACTCCCCAGATGACTAAAACTGCATATACGAATTTTCGAATAAAATAAGCACCCAAAATGATCAGGTTTTTTGTTCATTGCCAGGCAGAATGTAATATACCAGGATGATCAGTCCGATAAATAAAGTAACAAGAAAAAGTACAGTGATCCTGTCTGATCTGGATTTTTGACTTCTAATGATCTCACCGAGCAGGGCCTGATCCGGTTCTCCCAGTTGGGGGAAATCATTCAGATGCCATTTTTCAAGAATGACTCCGCCTTTAATTAACAGCAATCCGGGATTCGACCTGATGATGGTCTTCAGTGTAATCTCATCAGTCAGGTAAAACTCAAATACAGGGTTTGTCTCAGAAATGACCCTGTCAATCTCATCCTGTGAAGACGAGGTCATGCAGTAAAAGGAACAGTTAGCTGACAAACAATTCAGTGCCAGTTCATTGGCCTGAAAAAGTGCATCCATATCAGCCTTTGCCAGGTCTTGGGAAATCAGGAGGAAGCTGTAGTTATCATCCTGCAGCACAATATCCGTGATATCATAACCCTCGGCATCCACTATGTTGAAATCATGAATCGGAGGTTCATAACCCTTGGAAACCAGCTCGTGTTTGCTGTTTACAAAGGTCCAGGCAGTATCCTCCCACGGAAAGTTCTCCTCGGTGAATTCTTCGGTCACCCCGTCTTTTTCATAGTACAGGAAAGTGCGGTATTCATCCTGCGGGGCACCCTCCGGTACTGTCATGCCGTCAGGTATATAGCTGCCTGTTTTATAGGGCCGGAAATCAAGGATGGGCAGATGCTGAAAACAGTATATTTCCAGCACCAGGAAGAGGATGGCAAAACCTGCCAGCAGGGACCATTCAGTAAAGCCGCCATAGCGGGGAGTGAATTTTTTACGGTAGAAGAAGATGTACAGGACCAGGGGCAGCAACAGGGTATTTTTAAAAAATGTCTGCCAGTTGGTCATGATTATGGCATCTCCAAAACACCCGCAGTCAGAAACCGGATTGGTCAGTGCCAGGTAGAAGGTCAGAAGGGTGAAAAACCCGGCAAATATAAGTGCTGTCCATGCCCCGGTTCTGTGCCTCCAGCCCATCAGTACTGATACTCCAATGAGAAACTCGGCCACAGACAGGATAAAGGCCATGGGGAGAGCCAGGAAATCAAAAAAATTCATTCCGAAAGCCGTAAAATAATCAAGAAACTTATAGGTTGAGCCGAAGGGATCTATACCCTTTACAAATCCTGAAAATATAAAAACAGTACCGATCAGCAGGCGGGCGATGATATACAGTATTCTCATTTTGTGATAAAGTTTTAACTCCTGATAATATTTTGAATTCGTCCTTTTAACTCATTAAAAATCACCTCAGGCGGGAGAACACCTCCCCCGGTGTCTGAACAATCAATCACCTGAAGCGGCTCATCTGATTCTGCAATTAAATGATAGACCTCACGTACCTTCTGCTGAAATTCCAGATCTTCCTCGTGTATGTCCTGGTTACCCTCCAGGTATTTTCTGTCACTTCCTTCCCTCTGTGCAGTAAGATTATCCCGCGTGAAACCAAAAGGGACATCCAGGAAGATATTAAGGTCAGGCCGGGGTATCCTGTTGTACTCATATTCCAGCTTCATGATCCAGTCCCAGAGTATCTTCTTTTCTTTATCACCAGGGATCTTGGCACACTGAAAAGCAATATTTGAACAGACATAACGGTCTACAACCACCAGGAATCCTTCCTGTAACCATTCCCTGATCATGGGAGCGGCATCCATCCTGTCTCCTGCATAGATAAGTGCTACCAGGTAGGGATTAACCGAATCCAGTTCCCCCAGGTCGCCCCTCAGGAAAGAAGCGATCAACTCCCCGTAAACAGGAGAATCCGTCCTGGGAAAATGTATATATTTGAACCGCTGTTTTTCTTTTTCCAGGTAATCCAGCAGAATCTTCAATTGCGTGGATTTCCCTGAACCATCAAGTCCTTCAATTACAATAAATGACATCAGTGCACCCGGTTTTCCTCAGTAAAAGTTAAATTTGTTACAAAGGCAAAAAAATGAGTCCTAAAGATACTGTTTTTTCATCTAACCATAGTCTCAACCTTCGCGGGAAAATCATGGATCTTTCGGTGCCAAAGATAATGGGTATCCTGAACCTGACCCCGGATTCTTTCTATGACGGCGGCAGGTATCCTGGTATTCCCAAGGTCATGATAAAGGTAGCTGAAATGCTAAGTGAGGGAGCGGATATTATCGATATCGGAGGATATTCCAGCCGTCCGGGAGCAGCATCCATCAGTCCGGATGAAGAAGCCCGGAGGATATTTCCTGTTCTTGAGGCTATCCGGAAGGATTATCCCCACATTCCTCTGTCCCTGGACACCTTCAGGGCAGACCTGGCAGTAAAAGCAATAAGGGACTTTCAGGTCGATATGATCAACGATATTTCCGGCGGTCAATCAGATGAGGCAATGTATGAGGCTGTCTGCGAATACGGCGCTGCTTATATTCTGATGCATATGCGCGGAACACCCGATACCATGCAGACACTGACAGATTACCAGGATATTATGAGTGAAATGATCCGGTATTTTGCCTTCAGGAAGGAAAAACTCAGGCTAATGGGCGCCTCAGATGTTATAATTGACCCCGGATTCGGATTTGCAAAAAACCTGGACCAGAACTATTATATATTACATCACCTGGCAGACCTCAGGATACTGGGATCTCCTGTACTTGCAGGGCTTTCAAGAAAGTCTATGATATATAAGCACCTGGAAATCAGTTCGTCAGAAGCACTGGCCGGTACCATCTCGCTGAATACCATTGCTTTACTTAATGGAGCCCGTATTCTCAGGGTTCATGATGTAAGAGAAGCTGTTCAGGTAGTGGCACTGGTTTCGAAAACTTATTCAATTTAGTACCTTTACAGATTCTTACTACCAATCATATGCTGACCGGGTTCATTACCATTAGAATACTCGACGTTCTGGATATACTCCTGGTGGCCTACCTTATGTACCAGGTTTACCTGCTGATACGCGGGACCGTGGCCATGAACATTTTTATAGGAATTCTGTTTGTCTATTTCCTGTGGATCATAGTCAAGGCATTCGACATGCAGTTGCTGGGTTCTATTCTCGGACAGGTAATCGGAGTTGGGGTGATCGCCCTGATAATAGTGTTTCAGCAGGAAATAAGAAGGTTCCTGATTTTCATCGGTAACCAGTATATCAGCAGGAACCGGCTGTCACTGGAAAAGATACTGCCCATTAATTTTTCCCCTCAACCTAAAATAAAGATAAAATCAATTTTAAAAGCCTGCCTGAACATGTCCAGGTCCCAAACAGGAGCCCTGATTGTATTGGCCCGCAAATCTGAACTCATGGTATACGCCGAAACAGGTGATATAATCAACGGCGAGACTTCGAGCAGGCTCATTGAAAGTATTTTTAATAAGAACAGCCCACTGCACGATGGCGCAGTTATAATTAATAATGAGAAGATCCTTGCTGCCAGGTGTGTGCTTCCCGTATCTGATAACGTGAATTTATCACCCGAATACGGTCTGAGGCACCGAGCTGCCCTGGGTATGTCTGAACATACTGACTCCATAATAATAGTAGTCTCTGAACAGAGCGGCAGGATCTCCATGGCCGAAGAAGGCAAACTGCTTACTAATATTGATGCAAAGACCCTGCTGAAACTACTGGAAAAGGAATTCAGTTAGAACGGCGTATCCTTACTTCCTCCCCCCTCAGAAGGCGATTAATATTCTTCGCATGGGTAATGATGATGATGATGCTCGTCAGGAGCGCATAGATCAACAGGGAACAGAACAGTGGCTTTACCAGCAGAAATACAGCCAGAGGAAGGCTTATTGCAGCCATTAATGAACTGAGTGAGACATACCTGGATAGCATAAGGGTGGATAGAAAAACAACAAGGCAGGCTAATACAGGTACCGGTACAAGAGCTATCGAAACCCCAAGCAGGGTGGCAACTCCCTTACCACCCCTGAAACCGACAAAAACCGGGAAGATATGTCCGAATACAGCAATGAGTCCCATACCCTCCCTGAGCAGCAGGCTCTGCTCGATTCCTGATTCATGAACAGGGAAAATACCAGCCAGTATTACGGCCAGCAAACCTTTCAGCACATCAAGAACCAGCACAATGATCCCGGCCCGTGTACCAATTACCCTGAAGGTATTAGTAGCACCAGGATTCCGGCTTCCGTGTTCCCTTATATCAATATGATAGAAGATCTTCCCGATCCAGACAGATGAGGGTATTGATCCCAGTAAATAAGCAGAGAGAAATGCTATTGGATAATATACTGTTTGCATAGCATGTATTATTCGGAACGGATCAGGATTTACATAATTGTGGTCCACCCGTTTCAACAAGGGCCCTGGTTTCCTGTGAATCTGCAAAATTCTCAAAATTGTCTATAAACCGCTGAGCCAGTTCACACGCCTTGCTGTCCCATTCCGAAGGATTTGACCAGATATTGCGAGGATTCAGGATACTGCTTTCAACACCCTGGACCAGTTTGGGGATATCCAGGTTAAATACAGGCAAGACCTCGTAATCAACATGTTCAAGCTGTCCGTCGAGTATCGCATTTATGATTTTGCGGGTATCCCCGATTGCAATCCTGTATCCTCCCTTACCATAGGGTCCGCCAACCCAACCCGTATTTACAAGCCAGGCAGAAGCGCCATTCTCTTCTATTCTCCTGCTCAGCACCTTGGCATAAATAATGGGGTCAAGTGTGAGGAAAGCAGCTCCAAAACAGGCCGAAAAGGAAGGCAGGGGTTCGGTAATCCCCCTCTCAGTGCCTGCTACCTTGGCAGTGTATCCACTGATAAAATGATATTTTGTCTGAGCCTTGTTCAAACGGGCCACAGGGGGCAGGATCCCGAATGCATCAGCGGTCAGGAAAATAACCTGTTTGGCATGACCGGCCTTTGATACGGGTTTAACAATATTGTTAATATGGTAGATAGGATAGGAAACCCTTGTATTCTGTGTTTTTGAACCATCAGTATAGTCAACCTTGCCTGTATTCTCATCAAATACAACATTCTCAAGCAGGGCATCCCTTTTAATGGCATGGTAAATATCGGGCTCCTTTTCCTCATCCAGGTTGATCGTCTTTGCGTAACAGCCACCTTCAAAATTGAATATGCCATCATCATCCCATCCATGCTCATCATCGCCGATCAATGCCCTGTTGGGGTCGGCAGACAGGGAGGTCTTCCCTGTGCCTGAAAGACCAAAAAACAGAGCTACAGAATTATCTTTGCCTACATTTGCCGAGCAGTGCATGGGCGCAATACCTTTAAGGGGCAGGTAATAATTCATGATTGAAAAAATACCTTTTTTCATTTCACCTCCGTACCAGCTTCCTCCTATACAGGCCATACGTTCTTTCAGGTTGAATGCAGCAAAAACCTCGCTGTTCAGATGCTGTTCCTTCCAGTTGGGATTGGTGGTCTTGGATGCATTGAAGACTACAAAATCAGGGATAAAGTCCGCCAGCTCTTCTTCTGTGGGTCTGATGAACATATTCTTGACAAAATGTGCCTGCCAGGCCACTTCCGTGACAAACCTGATCTTCAGCCTGGTATCTTCATTGGCACCGGCATATCCATCCTGAACATACAGTTTCTTTCCGGAGAGCTGAGTAACTGCAACGGCCTTCAGATCCTTCCATATCTCTTCAGTTATGGGTTTATTATCCGATGCTTTCCTCTGCTCATTTTTCCACCAGATATTGTCTCTGGTTTTATCTTCATCAACCAGATACTTATCCTTTGGTGACCTTCCTGTAAATATTCCCGTATCTACTGTAACTGCACCGGAGTTTGTTACGAATCCGCGCTCATAACCGGTCAGGGAAGGATCTGTTTCATGTTTATACAACTCATCATATGAGAGATTATGAAAAATTTCACGAACATCAGTAATTCCAAATACTGTAAGGTCAATTTTGTTTCTGTCTTCAGGCATCGGATCTAATTTTGATAATTAACAATGAATATCCGGTAAATATATTAAAAATATGTTCTTTAGCATACATTTTTTCAGGGCAGAAAAAAAGCAGCAGGAAAACCTGCTGCTTTTTCCCGTTATCCTGGTGTCAGTTATTTTTTATCCTTAATTGTAGCCTGAGCCGCTGCCAGCCTGGCTATCGGAACCCTGAAAGGAGAACAACTCACATAATTCATGCCCACTTTGTGGCAGAATTCCACAGAACTGGGCTCACCCCCATGTTCCCCGCAGATCCCTACTTTAAGATCCGGACGGGTGGACCTTCCTTTCTGAGTGCCCATTTCGACAAGCTGACCGACACCCTCCTGGTCCAGTACCTGGAAAGGATCTTCTTTCAGCAATCCCTTGTCAATATATACAGGAAGGAATTTCCCTGCATCATCACGGGAATAACCGAAAGCCATCTGTGTAAGGTCATTGGTGCCGAATGAGAAAAACTCAGCTGTTTCGGCAATCAGGTCTGCAGTCAGTGCAGCCCTGGGTATTTCAATCATGGTTCCCACCAGGTACTCAATCCTGTCGTTCCGTTCCTCAAATACCTTTTCTGCAACATTCCTGATGATCTCTTCCTGCATTTTAAATTCTTTCTGAGTCCCGATCAGGGGTACCATGATCTCGGGAATGGCCTTGATCCCGCGCTTCTTCAGGTTAAGGGCGGCTTCAATAATCGCCCTGGCCTGCATTTCTGATATTTCCGGGTAGGTATTGCCAAGACGGCAGCCCCTGTGGCCCAGCATAGGATTGAATTCATGAAGGTCTTCAACCTTGGCCTGTATTTCTTCAACACTTATCCCCATCTCCTCTGCCATCTGCTGCTGGTTCTCTTCCTCGTGAGGTACAAATTCATGCAGGGGGGGATCTAGCAATCTTACTGTTACAGGGAGGTCATGCATGGCTTCAAAAATGCCTTCAAAATCTTCCCTTTGAATGGGAAGCAATTTATCAAGGCCTTCCCTGCGGCCCTTCTCATCAGCGGCAAGGATCATTTCCCTCATGGCTATTATCCTGTCACCCTCAAAGAACATGTGTTCGGTCCGGCACAGTCCTATCCCTTTGGCACCAAAATTCCTGGCTGTCTTTGCATCGTGAGGGGTATCGGCATTGGTTCGCACACTCATCCGGGTATGCTTCTCGGTCAGGTCCATCAACTCTCCGAAATCACCACTCATATCAGGGATCCTGGTGCTGATCTTTCCGTCATATACTTCCCCGGTTGATCCGTTCAGGGAGATCCAGTCTCCTTCTTTAAGAACCTTTCCGTCAATGGTCATGGTCCGGGCCTTGTAATCAATCTTAATACTGCCGGCTCCGGAGACACAGCATTTCCCCATTCCCCTGGCTACCACGGCAGCATGAGAGGTCATACCCCCGCGGGCTGTCAGGATGCCATTTGAAACATGCATCCCTTTCAGGTCTTCCGGTGAGGTTTCAATACGTACCAGGACTACCTCCTTGCCGGAATCGAACCATTCCTCAGCCTCATCGGCAAAGAAAACCATCTGACCTGTGGCTGCACCTGGTGATGCCGGTAATCCCTTTGCCAGAACGCTGGCAGATCTTATAGCTTCATCGTCAAATACCGGGTGTAAGAGTTCGTCAAGTTTATTGGGCTCAACACGCAACAGGGCTGTTTCTTCATCAATCACTCCCTGCTTGAGAAGGTCCATTGCTATTTTCACCATGGCAGCACCGGTACGTTTTCCGTTCCTGGTCTGCAGCAGCCAGAGGCGGCCTTCCTGCATGGTGAATTCCAGGTCCTGCATATCCTTATAGTGATCTTCCAGTTTCTGCTGGATATCATTAAGCTCCTTATAGATTTCCGACATGGCTTCTTCCAGGGAAGGATACTTACTGCTCCTGTCCTCTTCACTTACACCGGCCAATTGTGCCCATCTTTTTGATCCTTCCTTTGTGATCTGCTGGGGAGTCCGGGTACCTGCTACCACATCCTCTCCCTGTGCATTTATAAGGTACTCCCCGTTGAAAATATCTTCCCCGCTTCCGGCATCCCTGGTAAATGCCACGCCGGTCCCGGAATTATCTCCCATGTTTCCAAAGACCATGGCCTGAACATTCACCGCTGTCCCCCATTCGGCCGGGATATTATTCAATTTCCGGTAATAGATGGCCCTGTCATTGTTCCAGCTGTCAAAAACTGCAACCACTGCTCCCCAGAGCTGTTCCCATGGATCGGTCGGAAAATCCTTCCCGGTTTTACTTTTAACTGCCTCTTTGAACTTCTTAACCAGGTCTTTCAGATCTTCTGTGGATAATTCAGTATCATCCTCGACACCTTTTTCTTCTTTCACCTTCTCGATGATCTCCTCGAAGGGATCAATATCTTCTTTTGATTCAGGTTTCATCCCCATTACTACATCACCATACATCTGAATAAATCTCCTGTAAGAATCCCATACAAACCTGTCATTCCCGGTTTTCTTTGACAGGCCTTCCACTACGGTTTCATTCAGTCCAAGATTCAGGATAGTATCCATCATTCCCGGCATGGATGCCCTTGCACCTGATCTGACAGAAACAAGGCAAGGATTGTCCTTGTCTCCAAAACTGGTATTCATTATTTGCTCAATATTCCTGATGCCGTCCTTTACTTCATCACTTATCAGGCTGATCACCTTCTCTTCCCCAAGACTGTTATACTCGGTACAGACCTCGGTTGTTATGGTAAAACCCGGGGGTACC
>CAZILN010000055.1:0-10093 GCA_964540005.1 uncultured Bacteroidaceae bacterium
TATCAGTACCGGGAATTCAGGATATAAACCAAATGCTTCTTGGTTAAGAAAAATAATTACGCCCTGGGAAGAGAATCAAGTTACTTATAATACTCAGCCGGTAACTTCTGAGATGGATAAAGTGTATTTGAAAACCTCGGAATTATATAATGAGAATTATCTAAATATCGATGTATCTGATTTAATCCAGGATAAGATCTCAGATCCAGGTAATAATTTTGGAATGCTATTAGATCTGGATTATGGTGAGAAATACGCAAGAATGGTTTTTGCTTCATCAGATCATTCAGATATTAGTCTTCATCCGGAACTATTTATAAACTACTACAATACTGAAAAGGTTTTTCAAATTCCGTTTACTACACAAGATAACACCTGTGATGAAATTGATGAATGGGATGTTCAATTTAACGATGGAAAAGATAAATCCTTTTTAGTCTACTTACCGAGCCAGACTGAGATAGATCTAACTCTATGTAGTGATTTAACGAACTATGATACCAAACTGGAAATTTTCAACCTTGACGGAACTAGAACCGGTTTTTATAATGATGATTATAGCTGTACATATAGTGGTTATCATTCAACTATTAATGATGCTCTGCTTCCATCAGGTTATTATTATATTGTGGTAGATGGTTTTGGAACAGCTTGTGGGATTTTCGAATTAACAGTTACTGAGAGTGGTGGTATGAAAAGTGAAATTATAGAGGAAAATATTTCAACAGGCACTACAGCAAAGGTAGAAGAAATCTCCGGATTGTTAATATATCCCAATCCGGCGGGTGATGTATTAAAGCTTAAATCCTCTGATGAGATATTTGCTATTAGGATTGTTGACTTATCAGGGAAAATTATCTTTGAAAGAGAAATGCTTGCAACAAATAATATTGAGATAAATACTGCAAAATTCAGCTCAGGATTATACATGATTTTCATAGAAACAGAACGAGCAACTGTAAAACAAAAGTTCATAATTTCCAGATAGTATATATTGCCAACATCCCTGGTTATTTTCTTACCGAGTTGACGATCTGGTAACCGAGCACGCGGTCGTAGCGGTTCACCTGGTCAGTGTAGTAAAGGTAGATGACGTAGTTGTTCTCAGTTTCGTAATGGCTTCCTTCCATGAAATGGGGGTCGCGGTATCCGGTGGCCTTGTTGACGTAAACATATTCATAGTTATAGTAGCCCTGTTTAACCGGCAGGGTGACCTGGTAGGATTTTTTCTCAAAATTATATTCCATCCTGTTCCACTCCCCTGTAGACCAGTCCGTAAAGGCCCCGAAAACATAGACATCCCCGTCGATAAGCGGCACATCATAGGGAAGGGTGAAATGAACCTGCACATAATCCGCTTCCAGGTCGTCCTTGGTGCCCTCCTGTATCTCGACGTAATACCTTCCGTTAAAGTCCTCCTGGTAAAAATATTGCTGACCAGCCCTTACCCTGTCAGGATAGAGGTAAATATGAGTATAGGGATTCTCGAATGTAATGTTGCTTATTTCGGCTGTCTGGTACCTGATGCTTCGGATATCAAAATACCTGTACTCATTGCCTCCGGGGAAGACATTCTCTTTCTGGTAATCGTATGAGAGGCTGCCAGTCCCCATGAACAGGGGTTTCAGGTCATAAACGGCCAGGTCCCAACGGTTGTTCTGGCAAATGGTCAGGTTGAATTCACTGTAGGGGTCGTTTACCGGGAAACTGCCATAGCTGACAGATACATCCACTTCATGCCCGTTGTCGCGGAACATATTCATTACTGGCCGTCCGACCACAGCCGATACATCGACTGCTGATTCTGCCACCACAAACCTTCGGGTGAGCACCACCTGTTCTTCATTAAAATCTTCATAGATCTTAAGTATGTAATTGCCTGAGATCTTCAGGGATACATCATCGTTTGGGATGTGGAGCCTGTAGTTGACATAATTCTGGTAGGTATTGAAGGACAGGGCATATTCGCTGAGCTGGTTCTCGTAAAAACCATCGATGTAATCCCCCTCAGGGATAGAGCTGGGGATCCAGAAAGCATCGCAGTGAATGATCTTATATGAGTAATCCTTCACATCATTTCCCAGTTCGTCAAAACTCAATACCAGCCTGTCCTGGCCAAATAGTTCAATTACAGGGTAGCTGAGCACCCAGCCTTCACGATGAAACTGTATACTCCTGATACTCTCTTTTACTGTCTTTTCAAGGATAGCCTGGGCGCTTATATGTAACCAGTATAAATTGAATAAAATGATCAGGCTGATCCTGATAAATCCCTTCATTTCACGTGTCTGTAATCCCCTGAAAATCATATGTTCTAAAGCGCTTATTCTGTGCGAATTATGTTAATTACAGGATGTCAATATATTAAAATATTTTGACTCCTTTAAGATAAACCGGCAAAGATTATCTGCAGCTTGCAAAGAAATTAAAAATAACTATTTTTGCTAACGTTTTCCCAGACTAAAAAGTATCACATGTCCGAAGTAATTAAGATCAAGAAGGGTCTTGATATCAGATTAAAAGGTGCCGCAGAAAAGATCTACCAAACAGCCCAAAGCTCCAAAACCTACGCAGTCAAACCTCCTGATTTTCCAGGAATCACTCCCAAGCTTTGCAAGAAGCCGGGTGACAAAGTAAAGGCCGGTGACTGTCTGTTTTTCGATAAAGCCAGGCCAGAGGTGAAATTCACCTCTCCGGTCAGCGGGGAAGTAAGCCTCATTGACAGGGGGGAGAGAAGAAGGGTGATGGAAGTTGTTGTTACGGCTGATCCCGGGGTGGATTATATTGATTTTGGCGCCGCAGACCCAGACTCACTTGAACCGGAACAGATTATTGAGAAACTCCAACTGAGCGGATTGTGGCCGGCAATCAGGCAACGGCCCTATGCCATAATTGCCAGACCTGAAAAGAAACCCAAAGGGATTTTTATCTCCTGTTTTGATTCGGCTCCCATTGCCCCTGATCTTGACTTTGCCCTGAAGGGAATGGCAGAAGAATTCCAGACCGGTATAAATGTGCTCAAAAAACTGACCGGCGGGAAAGTACACCTGGGATTCAATGCTGTTTATCCCCCGGCCGATACCTTTATGCAGGCAAAGGGAGTTGTACCCCACAGTTTCAAAGGACCGCACCCGGCGGGGAGTCCGGGTATACAGATCCATCATATTGACCCCATTAATAAGGGAGAAACAGCCTGGTATGTACATCCGCAGCATGTCATCCGGATAGGAACGCTGTTCCTCAAAGGGATATATGATGCCTCCTGTGTCGTGGCGCTTACCGGCTCGGAAATAAAAAAGCCTGTATATTATAAAATGATATCCGGGGCCTCGATAGAACCTATTGTTTCAAACAATGTGTCCGATGCCGAGCTCCGTTACATCAGCGGAAATGTACTGACGGGTTCCCAGATCAATAAGATAGGTCACATAGGCTACTATCATAACCAGGTGACCGTCATCCCTGAAGGAAAGCATTATGAAATGGTGGGCTGGGCCCTGCCGGGCTTCGGCAAATACAGTACATCACGCTCCTTCTGGTCATGGCTGATGCCTAACAAGCAATACCGCCTGCATACCAACCTGAACGGAGGGGAACGAGCCTTCGTAATGTCGGGGGAGTATGACAGGGTATTCCCTATGGATATCCTGCCGGTGCACTTGATAAAATCTATCCTGATAGACGATATAGACCAGATGGAGAAACTCGGTATTTACGAGGTGGCTGAAGAGGAATTTGCCCTTTGCGAATATGTGTGTACCTCTAAAATAAATGTTCAGTCCATCATCCGAAAGGGACTTGAAACTATGATACGCGAAGTTGAATAGGCTGTGGGAGGCCGGCAACAAAAAATCATGTCAGCTCTATGGATATAAAGATGTACTGATAACATGACAAATAAGATAAATTTTCTCATATGAATTCACTCAGGAAGTTTGTTGATAAGATCAAACCTAATTTTACAAGAGGAGGCAGGTATGGATGGCTTCATTCGACCTTTGAAGCCTTCGAGACTTTCCTTTATACCCCCAATCATGTAACCGTAAAGGGAGCCCACATAAGGGAGCCCATGGACATGAAGAGGACTATGGCTTTGGTAGTTGTGGCCCTGGTTCCGACCGTGCTTTTTGGTATGTGGAACGCCGGGTACCAGAATTCCATGGCTATGGGCATCGAGCGTACCATACTGCTGAACTGGTGGTTCGGGTTCCTGAAGGTATTCCCCATCATCGTGATTTCGTATGTTGTCGGACTGGGCACTGAATTTGTTTTTGCACAGATACGCAAGCATGAAGTGGCCGAGGGCTTTCTGGTTTCCGGCATACTCATTCCCCTTGTCATGCCTGCAGATGTGCCATTATGGATGGTAGCCATTGCAACGGTTTTTGCCGTAATAATCGGTAAGGAAGTGTTTGGAGGGACGGGGATGAATATCCTTAATCCGGCTCTTACTGCCAGGGCATTTTTATTTTTTGCTTACCCTTCATTTATGTCAGGCGACAAGGTTTGGATATCCGGGATGATCAGGGGCGAAGGTGTGATTGACGGTTTTTCGGGGGCTACCGTATTAGGACAGGCTGCTATAAATGAACCGGCGCTGGTGGACGGCATCGGCAATACAATTACCCCTATGGATATGTTTATCGGTACCATACCCGGATCAATTGGTGAAACTTCAACCCTGGCCATACTGCTGGGTGCCATTATCCTGTTCTATACGGGTGTGGCAAGCTGGAAGATCATATTCTCTGTGTTTGCCGGCGGACTTACCATGGGACTGATATTGAATGCCTTCGGAGGCAACGCCCTGATGGAGATCCCGGCATGGCAACACCTTATGCTGGGCGGTTTTGCTTTCGGAGCCGTGTATATGGCCACCGATCCGGTGAGTGCCGCACAGACAGAAAGGGGCAAATGGATCTATGGTTTCCTGATCGGATTACTGGCCATATTGATCAGGGTGCTCAACCCGGCATTCCCTGAAGGGGTCATGCTGGCCATCCTGCTGATGAATGTTTTTGCCCCGCTGATCGATCACTATGTGGTGGAAGGAAACGTTCGCAGGCGCATGAAACGAGCAAGTTTACATCTCAACTCTTAATATAACATATACCATGAAGAGTTTCAGTAATGCATACATTTTCATATTTTCCACGGTGATGGTCGTTTGTGTGGCTGCCCTCTTGTCCTTTGTGGCAGAACAGCTTCGGCCCATCCAGGAAAGGAACGTAGAAATCGAAAAGAAGCTGGACATTCTGCGTTCAGTAGGAAAGGCCACCGGGGTGGCAGAGGTTGATGAAAAAGACGTGTATATAGAGAAGGAGTACGAAGATTTCATTACCAACAGCTTCGTTATCGATCGCAGCGGGTCTATGAAAGAAGGAGTTGAGGCCTTCTATGTGAACCTGAAAGAAGAGCAATCCAAAGACTCTGCAGAACAGAACCTTCCGGTCTATGTTTACACCCATACCGACAGCTCAAAGAAATACATCATCCCCTTGCTGGGCAAGGGACTGTGGGGACCTATATGGGGATATATCTCCCTCGACGAGGATTTCTCCACTATTTACGGGGCCATCTTTGCCCATGCCAAGGAGACACCCGGACTTGGAGCTGAGATAGATCAGTCCTGGTTCCAGGCACAGTTCAAGGGACTGGTGATCTTCGACGAGCAGGATAATTTCACCTCCGTTGAGGTGGTCAAAGGCGGAGCACCCGAAGGTGCCACAGCAGCCGTGGACGCTATATCCGGAGGTACCATCACCAGTAAGGCCCTTCAAAAAATGATGTTTGAATGCCTGGTCAATTATGAAACTTATTTTAAATCCAAACGTTCGCAATTATGAGTACGGAGCGAGAACCCTTATTTTCATCCAAGCACCTGAAACTGCTCAGGGAGCCCCTGAACGACCAGAACCCTATCACCGTGCAGGTGCTGGGTATCTGCAGCGCACTGGCCGTTACTGTGAAACTGGAACCTTCAGTAGTAATGGCCATATCGGTGATGGCTGTCCTGGCAGTATCCAATGTGGTTATATCCCTGCTGCGGAAAATGGTGCCCCCTCGGATACGGATCATCGTACAGTTAACCGTTATAGCCACCATGGTCATCCTGGTGGATGAAATCCTGCAGGCATTCGCCTATGATGTGAGCAAGCAGCTCTCGGTTTTTGTCGGACTTATAATTACCAACTGTATCATCATGGGGCGCCTCGAAGCCTTTGCTATGAGCAACAAACCATGGCCGGCTTTCCTTGACGGCATAGGTAATGCAGCCGGATACGGGATAATACTTATAATTGTTGCCTTTTTCAGGGAACTGCTGGGATCCGGCACCCTGTGGGGCTATCCTGTCCTGGAGAAACTCGGATTGTACAACACGGGTTATGAGAATAACGGCCTGATGATACTGCCGCCCATGGCGCTGATCGTGGTGGGGATCCTGATCTGGATACAGAGATATAAGAACCGTAAACTGATAGAAGAGAAATAAAACACAGAGAAGATTATGGAAAACCTTGTAAACATATTTGTCAAGTCCATTTTTATAGACAACATGATTTTCGCATACTTCCTGGGTATGTGTTCCTACCTGGCGGTATCGAAAACAGTTAAAACATCAACCGGGCTTGGACTGGCAGTGATCTTCGTACTGGGGTTCACCCTGCCGATAGACTACCTGCTGGAAAATTACATACTGAAAGCCGGAGCCATGGCCTGGCTGAGTCCTGCACTGGCCGATGTTGACCTGAGCTTCCTGAGCTTTATCATGTTCATTGCAGTAATTGCCTCCATGGTTCAACTGGTGGAAATGGTCATAGAGAAATTTGCCCCCTCCCTGTATTCTTCACTGGGGATCTTCCTGCCATTGATTGCGGTGAACTGTGCCATCCTGGGAGGATCATTGTTCATGCAGGAAAGGGAATATGCCAATATTGCCGAAGCTACCTCTTTCGGACTCGGATCCGGGGTAGGATGGTTCCTGGCCATTGTGGGCATAGCAGCCATACGCGAGAAGATCAGGTATTCCAATGTTCCCGATCCGCTGAAGGGACTGGGTATTACCTATATTATAACCGGACTCATGGGCATTGCCTTTATGAGCTTTATGGGCATTCAATTGTAATATACCTGATAAAGTTGTTTGAAGCAGATGTAAAATGATAGACTGAAAGTAATAAAACGAAATAACCTGAAATAAGATAGTTTATATGATACCCTTAGTTTCACAATTCGTCGTCATCCTGATCAGCATGGCTGTTTTTTTGTTAGTTATCACCTTTTTGGTGATTATGCTGCTGTATGCGAGGGCAAAACTGACACCACAGGGTGAAGTCACTCTGACTATCAATGATGAAAAAAAGACCGTTTCTCCGGGATCCACCCTGCTGACTACCTTGTCTAACATGGAGATCTACCTGCCATCAGCCTGTGGCGGCGGGGGTACCTGTGCCATGTGCAAGTGCCAGGTCCTGGAAGGAGGAGGAAGCATCCTGCCGACTGAAACCGGTTTCTTTACCCGCAAGGAGCAGCAGGCCAACTGGCGGCTGGGATGCCAGGTAAAGGTACGCGGGGACATGACCATAAAGGTACCCGAGGAGGTGATGGGTATCAAGAAGTGGGAGTGCGAAGTCATATCAAACAGGAACGTCGCTACCTTTATCAAGGAGTTTGTCATCAGGCTTCCTGAAGGCGAAGTCCTTGATTTTCAATCAGGGGGTTACATCCAGATTGATGTTCCAAAATTCAACGTTGATTTTTCAAAAGATATCGATGTGGAGGAGGAATTCCGAGATGAGTGGGATAAGTTCAAGATATGGGACCTGAAACTGAAGAATACAGAAGAAACATACAGGGCCTACTCAATGGCCAACCATCCGGCCGAGGGGAATATAGTCAAACTGAATATACGTATAGCCACTCCGCCATGGGACAGGGCCAGGGGAGCCTTTATGAAGGTCCCGCCGGGGATATGCTCTTCTTATGTATTCTCGAGAAAGCCGGGTGATAAGGTCATGGTTTCCGGTCCATACGGAGAATTCTTCATTAAAGACACCGATCGCGAAATGATCTATGTGGGCGGCGGCGCCGGCATGGCACCCATGCGTTCCCATATTTTCCACCTGTTCCATACACTGGCGACAGGGAGAAAGGTTTCCTACTGGTACGGGGCCCGGTCCCTGAGGGAAATATTCTATGAAGATGAATTCCGTGAGATAGAAAAGAAGTTTCCGAATTTCTCCTTTTATATAGCACTCTCTGAGCCCCTGCCTGAGGATAAGTGGACCGGACTGACGGGTTTCATTCACCAGGTGTTGTACGATGAATACCTGGGGAAACTGGAAGAACCGGAAGAAATTGAATACTATATGTGCGGACCGCCCATGATGAATGATGCCGTACAGAATATGCTCTACAACCTGGGCGTACCGGATGAGATGGTTGATTTCGACGACTTCGGGGGCTGATCCGGGTTGAAACAGGCTAATCCGTGAATATGAAATACCTGCGTTTTTTAGGGTTTGTCACTGGACTTGCCATCCTTTCCTCCTGCATGGAAGAGCGGTCGGGGGTCTATATTTCCCTGGCAGGTCCCACCCAGGGGACCTCCTTCCATATTACTTACCAGACAGGTGACAGTACCGACTATCAATCCCGCATCGAAAACCTGCTGCAGGAGTTTGACATGTCGGTGTCCACATACCAGCCCGTTTCGCTGATCTCCAAATTCAACAGCAATATTGGGGAGGTTCCTCCGGATGAATACCTGAGGGAGGTGTTTGAGGCTTCCCGGCAGATATTTGAGGAATCGGGCGGGGCCTTTGATATAACCATCGCCCCGGTGGTCAATGCCTGGGGGTTCGGCTTCACCGACCCGGCCGTCATCGACAGCGGGTTGATCGACAGCCTGCTTCAGTTTGTCGGAATGAATATGGTGCACATTGGGGATGACGGGTACCTGCATAAAGATAATGAGGGTGTTATGCTGGATGTGAATGCCATTGCCCAGGGATATGCCGTGGATGTAGTGTCGGAGTTCTTTGAATCGGAGGGGATCAGCAATTACCTGGTCGAGATAGGCGGGGAGGTGCGGTGCAAAGGCATTAACAGCCATGGAGAGCACTGGAGGATAGGGATCGATAAACCCATAGACGGATTACAGATCGCCGGCGTGCAGATGGAAGCGATAATCAGCCTTTCCGGGAGGTCCCTGGCCACTTCGGGTAATTACAGGCGTTTTTACGAGAAAGACGGAGTCAAATACAGCCACACAATTGATCCGGCCACGGGCTACCCTGTCCGGCATGGACTCCTGAGTGCTACCGTTATTGCAGACGATTGCATGACCGCCGATGGCTGGGCCACGGCCTTCATGGTGGTTGGACTGGAGAAAAGCAGGGAAATTCTCGCCCGGCGCAGCGACCTGGAAGCCTACCTTATCTATAATGATGAAGATGGTCAGTACCGTGTGTATTATACTAAAGGGGTGAAGAGACTGCTGAGCAAGCCATAGATTCGCAGGTTCGCAGCCTATTTCCCCGAAACGGATGATTTGTATTCTACGGGTGTTTTTCCGAAAAAGGTCTTGAAGCAGCGGCGGAAATACTTTTCATCATTGAATCCCACCATAAAGGCAATTTCCGAAACATTGTAGTCCGAAGCGGCAAGCATCCTGGCTGCGATTTTCAGCCTCATCTGGCGCAGGAACTCCGAAGGGGTCAATCCTGTCAGCCCCTTTATCTTATGATAGAAGATGGTCCGCCCGACAGCAGACATTTCAGCAAGTTTTTCCACGTTCAGGGAGGGATCGGAATAATGATCATCGATCAGGGAGATCACCTGGTGCATAAATTCTTCATCCCGGTTGGTGATCTTTATCTCTCCCGGCTGATATTCAATCCTGTCCTGGAACTTCTCAATGATTTTGGTCCTCTGGGCTAACATATTGCAGATCACAGCTTTAAGGTACCTGGTGTTAAAAGGCTTCAGTACATAAGCTTCGGCGCCTGTTTCTATACCTTCGATCTGCTCATCAATGCCTGTCCTGGCCGTCAGCATGATTACGGGGATATGGCTGATCTCAAAATCATTT
>CAZILN010000056.1:0-1744 GCA_964540005.1 uncultured Bacteroidaceae bacterium
ATTTTCTGCAATTGTTCCTGGGACAGCTGGCATAAAAAATAACTCTGTTCCTTGGACGGATCTGAGCCCGCAAGCAACCGGTGAATATTCCCCTTATCAGTTGTGATGGTTTCCTTACGGCAATAATGTCCGGTGGCAATATAATCAGCCTGAAGTGCCTCGGTGACTTTCAGGAATTCATCAAATTTAATTTCTCTGTTGCACAGGACGTCGGGATTGGGGGTCCGGCCTTTCTCATATTCACTGAACATATATTCAACCACCCTGGCCTTATAGGGTACACTCAGGTCCACAGAACGAAATGGAATATCGAGTTTTTTGGCGACCAGCTGTGCGATGATGAGGTCGTCCTTCCAGGGACAGTCTCCTTCCAGCGTACCGGTCTTATCATGCCAGTTGATCATGAATACGGCAGATACCTCATAGCCCTGCTCTTTCAGAAGAAAGGCGGCTACACTTGAATCAACGCCTCCTGACAGTCCAACGACAACCTTTTTCATAGGACAGCATTACTAACATCTCTGTTCATGAGATAACTTTACATGCAAAATCTTCAAGACACACCCTTTATTATATCCTTATTGCTGAGGATGTTAGCAACGATGGCGAAACCTGATTCCGGATCATAGCTTTTAAGCTTGGTCATCAGCAGATTCTTTTTATCCTTGGTAGATTTGTCCTCAGACAGGATCTTTTTCAACTCCCTGAATTCTGATCCGGTTAGCTCATCTTCGAGTGCTGTGATTATTATTTCTATACTGACCATTTTTTCAACTGCTTCCGGCGGACCGAAAGCTTCCAGTTCCATAATGGCTTCTTCTAGAATTTCCTTACCCAGCTTTTTGCAGGCCTCGATGGAGTTTGTATATCCCGTTTGATCTCGGAGTACCCAGCTTCCCTGGTCGTACTTAATATTATCTATGGCCTTGATTTTCGGATTATCCTTACCGAATATTTTTTCCAGTAAAAGTTGAGCAGTGCTTTTCCAGGCAGTCAGATCAAATTCCTTGTCGGTAAGCTTTTCAATCTGCTTTTCCAGTACTTTAATGATATCTTCCTTTTCCATATGTCAGGGTATTTACTATCAGCAGTATTTACTATCAGCAACTGCAAAGGTAACTACTTTAATGATTTCTTCTTTCTGCCAGTTCTATCTTATAGAATTCATTGATATCAAGTTTCGGATCAGAGCAAAGGGAAACTGGTGTGCCTTCCTGTCTTGCATGTGGTGTGGTGATGCGGCCTACCACCTCTACATTGTTATACAGGTTGGTAAGGTTTGGATCCTGCCCGATCTTTATGAGATAGTCTGCCTTAATTTCATCCGGGGCCCATAGAATATAACTGTCATGATAACTGATTACCGGCGGCAAACCGTATTTTGATCCGTAGAAATTAACAGCACCGGCCTCACCGTAATTATTGGCAAACAGAGTACAACGTGATTGCTGTTCAGGGCTCAATGATTGCCAGGTTTCTCCCACAATGGCTGCGAGTTCCTCCCATCCGATCATGTCGGCATAGTCCTGGGGAAGGTCATGATATACCCCGTCTTCCCAACGCTGCGAATTATCCATGCCGATTCTCTCCATAAAACTGATATACCTGGCCGGTTTCAGTATGGGAAGGCTGATTGGCATGATCATAACGCCGATAAAAAGCATAAATACCAGGATAATATAGTTGATGTATCTTCTGCGCTCGCTGAAAAGCTCTTCAAGATAAATGCCTCCAAATGCAAATA
>CAZILN010000057.1:0-5070 GCA_964540005.1 uncultured Bacteroidaceae bacterium
CTATCCGAATTACCTGCCTGATGATATGCAGGACAATGAGGATTGGGCTCATACTTACGATCCCAATTCCTATATTGGCTATGAATCAATGAAAGAAACAAAAAACGGCAAAAGTCCATATGCTACCGGGGACGCAATGGATGGGGGGTGGGCATCCACCAACCTGATGTTGTACGGTTCCTCTCATATTGGAATTCTCGGGGGTATTATCGACACAACAAATATTGAAGCCATTCTCTGTCTTGACCTGCTGAAAACCGATTATTACAGGAATGACGCATATCCCAGCTACCTTATTTATAATCCCCATACAACATCCAAAAACGTAAATATTGATGTGGGAAGTGAAATGACTGACATCTATGATGCTGTAACAAATGCTGTTCTATACACATCAGTCAGCGGGACTACCCAGGTTTCTGTGGGTGCGGATGAAGCTGTGGTAATCGTGCTCATCCCTACTGGATCAGCCATAAGCCAGGTTGGGAATAAAAAAGTTTGCAACAACATTGTTATTGATTATATACCAGCCGTACCAGAGCCAGAGCCTATGCGTATAAAGGCATTATCGGCGAAGGACTCTGTATTGCTGATAAGCGATGAAGGTACCACGGTATATTGCACGGTTGAATATTCTGGTCCCGATAACTTATCATACACCTGGTTTGACAATGACATAGAAATTGAAGAATTAACAGGAATATTGCAGTGGATCTCGCCAAAAACAGATAGCGACCACATTATCAAATGCACGGTATCAGATACCCATGGCACAAGCCTTACCGATTCGGTTAAAATAAGGCTTGTTGGCTTCATCAATACCTTACCCTCCATTGATAAGATTACCCTTGATCCTTCAAGGATTGATCCCGGAGATACAGCGCATATTTCATGCTTTGCCACGGATCCGGATGAAGAAGAACTGAGCTATACCTGGTCATCTGCCGATGGATCATTTGATGACGACAACAACGCGACAACAACCTGGAATGCACCATTGGATCCGGGTGAATATGTAATTTATTGTGCTGTGGAAGATGAACACGAAGGCACAGACCGTGACAGCCTGATCGTGAGGGTGATCGATCAGTCCCTGTATGAAAGAGGCGAGCTGGTTGCACATTACCCTTTCAATGGTGACCTGTATGATTACAGCGGCAACAATAACCATGGTACCGGGCATAATATCGGTTTCACAATGACCAGGGACGGGGCATATAGTTTTAACGGTACCAGCAGCTACGTAGAAATACCCTCAAGTGATGTTCTGAACTGTAATGACGCGATCACGGTGACTTTCTGGATGAAACCGACGCAGCTTTTCGAAAGGGAAACCTATCCCATCTCTCACGGTTTATGGCACAACAGGTGGAAAGTTTCCGTATCGAACAACAAACTCAGGTGGACCATCCGGACAAAGGACAACGAATCAGTGATAGTAACCGACCTTGATTCCAGGACCACTGTAAAACTAAACCATCTCTACCAGGTTACAGCAACCTACGATGGGATATACTCAGATCTCTATATCGACTCAGAGTTCGAGGGATTCCTGTGGCAGAAGGGCATAATAGAGGATACCGATATTGCATTGACGATTGGACAGGCCGCACCTGACGCAGCAAATAATTTTCAGGGTGTCCTGGATGAGATCCGGATTTATGATTACGCCCTCTCACATGAAGATATTAAGGAAAAATATAATCTGGACCTGCTGGCTGGATTAGTTTATCCTGTTAAGGCTTCAGAGGCTGAAATAAGGGTCTTTCCAAATCCGTTTCAGCATCACACTACTATTTCATACCAGCTATATGCCTTATCAAAGGTAAGGGTTGAGATACTGGATTATATGGGTAAAAGAGTAAGACTTTTTTTCAACGGCTCCCAAGCCACTGGCATATACAGCTATGACTGGGATGGAACCACAGATGCCGGGCATGATGCCGGGCAGGGTTTGTATTTATTTTTGATTTGGATTGATAATCTTATTCAAACAAAAAAGATAGTCTATAATTGAGCAATCTATTACGGAAAAATAATCTGATACGGTATTCAGGACTACTGATCATAGTCCTTGTATTTTTTAGCTGCACCCGTACTGCTGAAAAGTCCGCCATTGAACAACAGAAAACCATTAAGCGGTTTTCGATAATGGCTGATCTGCCGGAGCCTTACAATGTAATTGACTGGCGCAAAAAAGCACTCGATTTTGACAGCATTGTCTACGATTTTAATGCAGAAGGAAAATACTGGCCCCTGATCTGGATTGATGACAGCAGGAAAAACCTGGATCAGACAAGCTTTGGTTTGTATACAGCAATTGGCGATGTGCGTCAGGGAATTAACAGTAATAATGGAATGTTCCATGAATCCATCAACAGCCTCGGATCGATATTGGGAGCTACCCTGGTGGGGATCGATAAATCCTGCCAGGATGGATATAACTATGTGCAGATGGTACAGAACTATTTCAATACTGAAAATGGATGGAATATTATAATGAATAATACCTGTCCCGAAGTGGCTGCCCTGGGAGGCGGATATGCAAGGGATTGGTGGTATGATGTTTACCCAAACCTATTGTTTTATGGCGTGGCTTACTTCTATCCCCGGGTTGGTATGACCGAAATAATCCAGAAATCAGTCGCAGAACAGTTTTATAAAGCCGATTCAGTATTAAATGGAAATTACGACTTTTCCTTTTTCAATTATGCTGAAATGCGTGGAGAAAAAAACATTATTACAAGCCAGCAGGATGCGGCCGCCGGTCATGCTTATGTGCTCTATTGTGCGTGGAAAAAGTTTGGCGATGAGCGGTATCTTGAAGGGGCAAAGTCTGCCCTTTCAGCCATGGAAAAGTTAAAAGAAAACCGGTTTTATGAAGTTCTTATGCCATTTGGGGCATATGTTGCAGCCAGGCTGAACGCAGAACATAATACAGACTATGATGTATCAAGATGGATTAACTGGACATGCAATGGGGCTGCCGGGAGGAAAGGCTGGGGTATCCTTGTGGGCAACTGGAACGGTTATGACATTTCCGGGCTCCAGGGAAGCATCGTCCATAATAATGGATACGCTTTTTTGATGAATACATTTGATATGGCATGGGCGCTTGTACCTATAGTGAGGTACGATCCCTCATACGCTGATGCGATTGGTAAATGGATGCTGAATGCAGCTAATGCTGCCAGGCTTTTCTATCCCTATGAGATCCCCGATGATCATCAGACAATCCCGGAGAAAAAAGATGTCACCAAAGGCGTAATAGCTTATGAAGGACTTATTCGTAAATCAACTTTTAAAGAATACTCCCGCATTAAGGCACCTGTTGCCCAGGGGGATGGACCGAACTGGGTGAAAGATGAAAATCCGGATGTCAGCCAGTTCAGCGTCTATAGTAGTAGTCATGTGGGTATTTTTGGAAGTATTATTGAAGAGACAAACCTTAAGGGTATTTTAAAACTCGATCTTTTAGCCACTGATTTTTACAGGGCGGAAGCCTATCCAACTTACATGTATTACAATCCTTATGATGAAGAAAAAGAGCTGGTAATCGAAGATCATATCAGTTCAGTATATGATATTATAAGTAAAAAATTCATAGAGATAATAAACGGGGAAATAATCATTTCACCTTCCAGCTCTCTTGTCCTGGTATATATCCCTGAAAATGCAAAGAAGGAGATTAAAAACGGGAGGCTGTATGTGAATGATGTTATTGTTGATTATAATTATCATTATTAGCAGGTGAAAAGTTCTTATAGCCTTAATGGATATAAACAGGAGATTTCCGGAAAATCCTATTCTCACCCCTTCAGATATTAAACCCAGTATTGAGGGGATGAAAATTGAGTGTTTGCTTAATCCCGGGGTATTTACATTCAACGGAAAGATATGGCTCCTGCTTAGAGTGGCTGAGAGGCCTCAGCAGAAAGATGGAATAACAAGTTTCCCTGTCCTGACCAGAAACGGGAAGATTAAGCTGATGGAGTTCGAAAACAGCGATCCGAGACTGGATCTGTCAGATCCCAGGGTAATCAATTTTGACGGTAAAGACTATCTTACTACCCTGTCGCATTTAAGACTGGTGTGCAGTGACAATGGGATTGATTTTCATGAGCCTGAGGGCTACATGCCGATCATGGGTAAAGGAGACCTGGAGACCTTTGGAATTGAAGATTGCAGGGTGGCGACGATTGGAGATACTTACTACCTGACATTTACCCAGGTGTCTGAAAATGGAGTTGGGGTGGGCTTAATGACCACAAAAAACTGGAAAGATATTCAGCGCCACGGAATGATCATACCTCCCCATAATAAGGATTGTGCCATATTTGAGGAGAAAATAAACAATAAATATTACGCCCTGCATCGTCCAAGCAGCCCTGAACTGGGGGGAAATTATATCTGGTTATCCGAATCCCCTGACCTGCTGCATTGGGGAAATCATAAATGTATTGCTCATTCCAGGGAAGGAATGTGGGACAGTGTAAGGGTTGGAGCCGGGGGATCACCAATAAGAACCGAAAAAGGATGGCTGGAGATTTATCATGGCGCCAATGAAAACAACCGGTATTGCCTGGGCGCACTTCTACTTGATCATAGTGATCCTTCAAAAGTATTGGCTCGGTCTGAGGATCCCATTGTTGAACCTTCCGCCGAATATGAAAAGACCGGTTTCTTTGGTAACGTGGTTTTCACAAACGGACATATCGTTAAAGGAGATGAAATAACCTTCTATTACGGGGCCTCTGATGAGGTTATCTGCGCAGGAAGGCTTTCCATAGCTGAAATTCTATCAGGTTTACAGGAGCTTTAAAAATTGCTGAGATGCGAATATTGAAAATTCTGTTTTTCCCATTCTTTAAGCTGGCCGGTGAAGTAAAGGTATTCAACACATATCCCCATGATATGCGTATATTGCTGATAACCAATATGATATACGCATTCGTATTGCCAGTTATCGATATATTTGCCGGAGCTTATATTATGCGTAATTCATCCGATCCTTCCATGGTAGCCTTTTATCAGCTGACTGTTTATACCGGGATTCCCTTCACCTTTATG
>CAZILN010000058.1:0-10561 GCA_964540005.1 uncultured Bacteroidaceae bacterium
CAGGTCCGGCATGTCACGGATCCCTATCTCCCCCCGGCACAATCCCCAGTCACAATAACCATAATCAGGGTCCATTTCCGATACATCCAGAGTTGTTATCTGATTATTGCTGCAATCCAGGAATGCCAGGGTATTGCAACCGGTCAAATCCAGACTGGTCAAAAGGTTATCAGAGCATATTAACCTTTTTAAAGCGCCATTCCCGGAAATATCCAGATCAGTTAAGGAATTTCCTGAGCAATTTAATACCTCCAGTGAGTTACCATTCAGTCCATTTAATATGGTTAATTGGTTATTGCTGCAATCCAGATGCAATAGATTGGAACAATCTGTAACATCCAGGTTCGTCAGCTGGTTATTTCTGCAAAGAAGTCTTGTTAATGAATCGTTGTTTGAAATATCCAATTCAGTAAACTGATGGTCAGAGATGTCAAGCTCCACTATTATATTATCTGAGCAATTCAGGATTTTCAGACTGCTAAACACTTCTATTCCAGTCAAATCCGAAATACCACGCGAGCTAATATCCAAAGAGTCAATACCATCTGCCTCTGATATACTGATCAGGCTATCTCCATTCAGGTCTAATCCTTTATCAATCAGGGAACACAGAAATGCAGTGTCAGGTATGTAAGCAATTAAACCGGTGAATTGGACATTTGGGCTGTTTCTGGTGTCAATCTCCATCAGTCCATTTCCATCTATCTGCTGAATAGCACCATCAATAAGATAATATGATTCTCCGAACTCAACCTGTGTTAAATTACTCATGTATCGTGCATCAACCTTAATCTGGCAGTAATCATCTATTGAATCACAATAAGGGATCATAGTTGATACGTCCAGGTGCACTAATTGGTTTGACCTGCAATTCAGGTACCATAAGGATTTGTTGTTCGAAATATCGAGGCTGGTCAATTTGTTGTTGTCACAGAATAATTCTTCTAAATTGATATTATTAGAGATATCCAGGATATTCAATTGATTGTAACCACAAAACAATGCTAGTAGCGATGTAATATTTGAAATATTCAATTCTGTTAGATTATTATATCTGCAATTCAATCGAGTTAATGCGGGACAATCTGTGATAGCCAGGTTCGTTAATTGATTGTCACAGCAATTTAATTCTTCCAGATAGGCATTATTTGAAACATCCAGACTTGTTAAATCCATATTACTTACATCCAAGGTTTTTAAAGCATTACCTGAACAATCCAAAGTATCCAGGTTTAAACGCCCTGATACCCTGGATATCTGATATGCCTGCAGATCCAATGAATAACGATGTGACTTCTTGCGCTTCTTCCCAACTTATTAAACTATCAGCATTGGCATCCACTCCCTGATTAAACAACGCATACCGAAACATAATGTCTGGTATCATCATGGCATTTCCTGGATAAACTGTTGTGTAAATAACATTTTCACTGCCCTGCCGTGATACTTCAATTCCAGAGGGGGGGAATGGTTTCTCCCATACCCATACAGAATAAAGGTCTGGCATACTGTCAATATTCAGAATCTCTAAATTGATACAAATATGAATATCCAGACTGATCAGTGGGTTATAACTACAATTCAATTCGGTTAGAGCCTTACAACCATCTAATTTCAGATCATGTAGCCGGTTATTCTGACAATCCAGGGTGGTTAAGGCACTGTTGTAAGAAACATCCAGGAATGATATTCTTTGATTACTAACATTGAGGATAGTTAAATAATTATTGGAACAATCAAGAGTATCTATGTTTACAAATGCCTCAATACCTGTTAAATCGGAAATCCTTTTAGATCCTATGTATAATCCTCCGTATATTCCTTCCGCTTCTTCATAACTTATACTGCCATCCGTATTTACATCTACTCCATTATCAATCAGGGCAATTAAGAAGTTAGTATCCGGAATTTCAACAACCTGAGCATTGGACAGTCCAACCACCATTGTATGTATAAAGAATGAAAGAATAAGTGTTTTCATGACATTTTGGTTTAGGATGCAGGGATCTTCATTTCATTACAGCTGAATAAACAAATTTACAGCATGGAATATTCTTTGTCTATAACAAATGATACCATCACCATATCATATGTTACATTTCAGCAAACAGGATTGATATATTGTGTAAATTGCCCATGAGACAATAGGTGCAATTCCATTTCCCTCTACTACCCCCACTCCATTCCTGGACACACAATTCGCCTGCAAGTGCATTTATAACAGCCAGGGAATTCTTCGAATCCTTGTAAAACACTGGAATAAGCTGGCAAACCTTTAATTGCCGGGCTTTTACTTTTTCACCACTTTACTGCTGAAGACCTGATTGTCAATAAGTGTGACCCGGATACAATAGATACCTTTTTCAAGGTGTCCCAGGTGAATCCTGCCCTCTGTTAATTCAGTATCCAATACCTTTACACCCAGGACATTGTACAACTCAACTGCTCTAATGGGATCATCTGATTCTATAGTAAGGACTTCTGAAAAGGGAACCGGATATATACGTACCGATGGAGCAATGATTTCCCCGAGGCCTGTGGCAAATACCATTACAGGGTCTGAAATGCCCATTAAACTATCGACCCCGTACAACCAGTATTCTGACTCTAATTCCAGATCCTCCAGATCAGATACCGGGAAGGCAACAATGATGCCAGCTGTATCTTCAGCGGAAATAATAGCTTTTGTTGTTATACTGTCTATGTCCTGTTCGGTACCGGCAGGTACCAGGTAAATTTTCCCGTCCTCATTACTGCTTACTCTGATAGAATCAAGCGATCCGACTGTTTCATTTACCAGGGTTAATTCAGGACAGTTATTGTCTACATTGAACTCGATCAGATATGTCTTTTTGAAACGTATTCCTGCCTCCGATGTTACTGTTATGGAGGTGGTCCTGAACAATGGCATGCCCGACTCAATATCCGGTGCAGGGATTATTTCAATGGTTGCTTTCGGATCAGCGGCTGTACAGGTTGTGAGTGGCGTTGTGTCAGACCTGCAGTGAAGCAGGACCGTGTAATCAAGGATTGCAGGATCAAACTCCGGATCAAGTGTACCCTGCGAGACCGAAAGTTCGTTCAGGGAAATTTCTGTAGACAGCCTGTTGAACACGACAGTATATACTTTCCGGGTGATCCCGTCATGTGCTGTTACGGTAATGGTAGTGGTACTGTCTTCTGCTGTTACAGGATTTACAAGGTTAGTGGCAGGATCCATATCTATATCCGCCAGCCAGTCAAAAGCAACAACATCGAGCCCGGGTGTTGCCGTGACCGTATCCGGGATATCCACAACATAAAGAAGGCTGTCCTTGTGAAACGAAGGCTTAAGAGTATAGTTCAAGATATCTATTGAAGTAAGATCTGCGTTCGGGACCTTAAGGAAAGGGGACTCAATAGCACCCAGATCAATCAGAGTGTCGATGGGATTGGGACGTATACTATCATAATAATCAAATTCCGGAGCGTAAAACCGGGTATATATCGCCGGGAACGAGTCAATTCCGAGGCCAATACAACAACTGCTATCCGATAAATCGTAGCTTCCTTCCTTAAACCAAGGTTCACAATCGACATTGTTATCCTCAGGATTTCCCCAGCCTCCCTGGATGTTATTATTCTGAACAAGGAATTGATCCTTTTCAGACCAGTTTGTCTCAATTTCAACACTATTAACGTAGGAATCCAGATCATTCCATAATATGTTGTTCATTACAAACGGCATTCCTGCTTCGCCCTTAATACCAACTGCGCCGGGCGATTTATTATCAACAATGGTGTTGTTTATTATCGTGGGCTGCAGTTCCCAAACGCCGTTTATTTTATTTGTTAACAGGATGATGCAGGTAACGATGCCACCACCATAGATTTCGGATTCATTATGATGGATAAGGTTGTTATATATCAATGGGGCCGGTAATGAATCATAGAAATATCCTTCCAGAGAATGGAAATGTTCAATAAATATTCCCCCCGCCTTGGACACACGCTTGCCCGATACCTTGTTGTATGAGATCTCATTGTTGTTAACTATATATACTCCAGGAGAAGTCGGCAGAAATATTCCAAGGGCCATTCCTCCTCCGATCGCACTTCCCTCGGTATGAGTATTGAGGATCTCATTGTGGCTGATTATATTGTCACTCAGGATGAACCTGCAATTTATATTATGCGCCGCGCCGAGCTTTAATCCCGCTCCCAGCGAACCATGTCGTATCGATGAAGTAATAGAATTGTTCCGGATAATATTGTGTTGTATCAAAACACTTCTGTCAAGGGGGGCACCAAGTCCTTTGCCAAGTAGTATCATTATACCCCCTCCCCAGATGGGAATGGAATCGCTTGTTAAATGATTATCACGTATTATGTTATATTCAATTTTCCCCCCTGATCCTGGGGCCACTAAAATCCCACCAGCAATCCTATGATTACTAAAAAGAGTATCTGTATAATATGTACCTTTCCCTCCGGTGACAGTAAACCCGCATAACACAGTTGTCGAATCTTCTCCATCACCGAAGATTACTACAGATGCGCTGTCAGGATCTTCCGGCTGGCTTCCGTCAATGATTGTTCTGGAAATGTGTGATGTATCCCCGTCCAGAATAAACTGGCTGGCAACAGTTATGGCTTTTCCTATGAACCTGATGTTTTCAAGGTAAGTGCCTTCGGCAACCAGGACCGTATCGCCGTCACTCGCTGCATCGATACCTGCCTGGATGGTGGAATGATCTCCGGGAATATTAATGATCTGCGCATTGACCGGTACTACACAGCATAAAAGGATAATGAAAGAAGTAAAATTCTTCATGATGTTTCCTCCGGAATTTTGATGTACATAAAGGTACAGACCCGGAGGAGGGTAAGTCTATAACAGGAGTATCATTCCTGGTAACAGGAATATCAACCAGGTCTTTTTATGTATTCTGACGGTATCAGACCATAATGCTCCTTGAAGCATCTGGCAAAATAGGAAGGAGTGCTGAAGCCCACTGCATACATTACCTGGCCGATATTTGAATGACCTTCGCGGAACAACATGGCAGCCTTCCTCAGCCTGATCCTGTTCAGCAGATCATTGGGGGTGTGCCCGGTAAGGGCCTGTATCTTACGGAACAACTGCGCCCGGCTCAGGCTTAATTCTCCGGCCATCTGATCAGTATTGAATTCCGTATCGTCAATATGCTGGTTGAAGCAATTCAGGATTTTTTCAAACAGCCGGTCATCCGGGGACCGGACCGGGCCTGCTGAAGGATCGGCCAGCAGATCCCTGTTGAATTTCTCCCGCAGTTTTTTCCGCTGCATGATCAGGTTTCTGACCCTTACCTGCAGTTCCTCCATGTCAAATGGTTTAATAATGAAATCATCAGCCCCTGATTCGAGACAGTTCAGCTTGCTGTCCCTGTCTGCTTTCGCCGTCAGCACAACGATCGGTATGTGGCAGGTCCGTTCGTTTTCCTTCATGTTTTTGCACAGTTCCATCCCATCCATTTCGGGCATCATCAGGTCTGTGATCAACAGGTTCGGGATGATGTCCACGGCTTTCTCAAGTCCGGTCCTGCCATTTTCAGACTCCACTACCTGAAAGAATGGCTCCAGGTTCCGGGCAATGTATGTTCTCAGGTCGTAGTTATCTTCGACGATCAGTACGATTTCCCCGTCTTTACCGGTAGCCTGGACTTCATGTCTTTCGGGGACTTCAGGCTCCGGGACAGCTGTGACCGGTTCCTCCGTTATTGTCCTGACGGGTGTTTTATCAGGTGCCGGTACAATTTCTTCTTCACTGAACTGTCCCCTTGCCACCGGCAGCCTGACCGTAAAGGTACTTCCCCTGCCGGGTACGCTTTCCACCTTTATTTCTCCCCTGTATACCTCTACCAGTTCTTTGGTCAGAGAAAGACCGATCCCTGTGCCTTCTTCCTCCCTAGTATCTGATGAACTCACCTGGTAGAAACGGTCAAAAATCTTATCAATCTGATCATCGGGGATCCCTTTCCCGGAATCCCTGACAGTCAGTTCAATGTTGAGTGGAGGATCATTATCATCCTGATACAAATATTTCAGGATCACGCTGATCTGTCCGCCTTCCGGAGTGAATTTAAAGGCATTGGAGATCAGGTTTGTCAGTATTTTTTCAAGCTTGTCCCCGTCAAAAAACAACGACATGGATGTATCAGGAAGGTCATAATCATAGCTGATATGCTTGCTTTCAGCAAGCGACAGGAATGACAGTACGATCCTTTTCAGGAACACGGCGAGATCACCTTCTGAAACATTGAGTCTGATATTTCCGATTTCAAGTTTTGACAGGTCCAGGAGCTGGTTGATCAGGCTTAACAGACGGGTAGTGTTCCTGTCCATCACTCTGAGAAGGTCTGTATCCCCTTTTGCGGGATCCTGCCTGGTCCCGGCCAATTCGCTCAATGAAACCTGAATCAGGGTAAGGGGGGTCCGGAATTCATGCGAAATATTGGCAAAAAACCTGGATTTCATCTGGTCAATTTCCAGTGCTTTTTCTTTTTCTAACCGTTCAACTTCCAGGGCAGTTCTCAGTTTTGCCCGGTTCAAAAGAAATGACCGGTACCAGATCAAGAAAAATATAAGCATCAATCCATACAGGACAAGGGCCCACCAGATTCTCCATAAAGGGGGAAAGGTGGTTGCTGCCAGCTGAGTTTTCATATCTGTTCCCTTAATCTTCATATTTATCCCTTCGTGATTCAGGTACAGATTACCTCCCAGGCAGAGGATGATTTCACCTTTCCAGTCCCCCTGGATCTTATTCCTGCTTTCATAGATTAAGCCATTATTATAATTTTTAATCTCATTGCAATCACTGTTCGACAGCTTATTCCTGATAATATTTCCAACCAGTACTGGTGTTCCGAAATCGTTGTATATACCTGCACCATCAACTGCTGTATTATCAATGATAGAATTATTCAATATGAACGGTCGGGGACAAATCACGGAGTTAGGCAGGCGGTTAACCCTTTGTCCAACGGCAATGCCTCCCCCATAACCGTCAGTATGATTATTGCTAATGGTATTATTATATATCAGGGGATAAGGATTCAGATCTGTCAGTAAACCGGCCGATTCAAAAATTGAAACAAAAATACCTGCACCGAGATGTGGAAAATAAGCAGGGTCAGTCGGTGATGTTCTCGGGGTTGAAATATCCCCCTTCAGTTCGTTGTCTGTTATAAGATTGTCACTGACAATAAAGGGACCTTCGGAGGGTACCTGGTATAAGATATGAATACCGCCTGCGAATGCGGAAGTCGATCCTGTGCAATGGGCTTTATTGTGGCTGATTGTATTTCCCCTGATAAATATACTTCCTTTTTTTCCCTTGGAGGCAAGTAAACCGGCACCCTGGGGCGACCGGTTAGATACCAGGTTATTGAACCTGATTATGTTACCGGAAATAATGATATTGAAGGATTGTTCATTTGAGGACCCGGCAAATATCCCGCCACCAAAAACTGTCCCGCGGTTATCTACAATAGCATTGTGCTCAATTAGATTCCGGTCGATTTTTCCCCCGCATTGAACAATTAATATCCCTCCGCCCATTCTATCACTTTGATTGATCGCTTTCATGACAGTTCCAGCCCCACCTGTTATAGTAAAACCACATAGGTTAGATGTTGAATCTTCACCGGAAACCATGAATACTACAGATGCACTGTCAGGATTCATTGGCCGGCTACCATCAATAATGGTCCTGGAAATATGTGAGCTGTCGTTGTCGATGATCAAGTGACTGGCAACAATAATTGCCTTCCCTCTGAAGTTGATATTCTCATAGTACCGTCCTTCAGCCACAAGGATGGTATCTCCGTTTCCGGCAGAATCGATCCCGGATTGAATGGATGGATAATCTTCAGGTATATTGATTATCTGTGCAAAGGCGGCATATCCCAAAAACATTAAGGAGACTGATATTAAACAGAATGCTCGCATTGACGTGAAACCTGGATTATCGGAGTTTTAGCTCTACGGGCGTGAGAAATGTGAGATGCCTATTATAAAAATAACACTAAATATCCAGTAATTCAAATAGCTAATCGTGGATTTTCTGAATATAGGTCAAGGTAATATCATAATCTATTAGCAGGGCAGTTTTCAAAGAATTGAAGCTCAAATATTCTTAATTTACTGGATTTAGTGGAAACTACAATTCTCATGTTCAGTGCGGGGGACAAGTAATACGCCCTATCGTCGGGAATGTCGGCGATGACCCAAAAATCAACACAATCAGCGAAGACCTTAAAGTCGCCCATTCCCCACTGGCAACCAATGAGTATTACACTGATAAGGAGGGCAACTAGCGCTATTCCATTGAGATCAACTGTGACGATTTCCTGTTCCTCTCCCCTAAGAATCCGGCTGGATTTATTCTTAACTCTTTTGCATCCTGAATATTTTGATGTACCTTTAATTAAGCAGTCGCACTCCTTTCAAAGTCCAACTACATCTTATTTGAAATTACCACTTTCATCTCTCATTTTCTCAAACACCTTATAAAACCTTTCAAGTGTGAAAACATTGGCTTCTTCATTGTTACTAATTACTAATTAGAACTTTAATAATTAAATTATGAAAAAGAAAGTATTGGTTTTAACCACATTATTGGTTTGCTCTGCACCAATTATTAACGCACAATTCGCTTTTTCAGTCAGGCCGGGAATGCAATTAAATGGCGCATCTTTTGGTCAATACAATGAAAAAATGGTTTATTACTGTGGTCTGCAGTTTGGAAATGGGTCAGTTAAATATAAAGATGAAGATACTGACAATAAGATCAAACTGCACCTGTTTATGCCATTCATTGGAACAAAATTCTATGTTTCACAAAATGATCCTGTCAGGACCTCAATTAACATTAATGTATTCAAACCAGTAATTTTCGGGAAGGAGATTGATGATGGCCGGGTGGATAGTGATTTTGGCGAGGATATAAATAAATTTGGTGTATGGGGTGGCCAGATGGGTTTTGAAACGGAATATTATTTTCATGAATCATTCAGTATTGGGGGAGAGTTTGGAATCCGTCTCGGGAACTACAGATATAAGGAAACTGAGGATCATGAATATATGGAAATTGTGAATTTTAATATGACATATGTTGCCATAGCACTGAATTTCTATCTGTAAAGTTATATCGCCTTCTTCAGGAATTGTTCATCCAGTTTGGTCAGTATAACATGGTAAGTTTATGCAGATGACTTCATAGATTACTGATTGTTATTCTGAAGTCTGAACTCAATTTTAAACCTTTTCAGGATTAAGAGGTCCAATAATTTATCTACTGAAGTCGTCATTTGCAGTAAAATAACACTACATCATGCAAAAACTACCCGGTCTTCTAAGTCTGATATCTTTATTATTACTTGTTTTTCAGGTTCATGCACAAAGCACTGAAACCGAAATTGACCGCAAAGTCAAGGCATTCCTGGATGATAGTCCCGGCAGGAACTATAATATGAATGTGCCCGCAGTAGACGGTCAGCTGCTGCATGACATAGTGCTTGAAAACGGCTATAAAAACGCCCTGGAGATTGGAACATCAACCGGTGTTTCCGGTATATGGATTGCCTGGGCACTGAGCAAGACAGGAGGAAAACTTATAACCATTGATATTGATGAAACACGCCACAAAGAGGCCCTGGAGAATTTCAAAAAGGTGGGCTTGTCGGAATATATAGATGCCAGGCTGGCCGATGCCCATAAACTTGTTCCTGAGCTTGAAGGCCCCTTTGACTTCGTATTCAGTGATGCCGATAAGGATTGGTACCGGAATTACTTCGAGGCTGTTGACCCAAAGCTGGTTGTGAACGGCTGCTACACTTCTCACAATGTCTCTGACCGGGGGTACGGCTGGGCTTCTGTTTATCTAAGCTTTTTAAAGCAGCTCCCAAACTACGAAACTACCGTGAATAACAGGGGTTCAGGGGTGGCCATATCTTATAAAAGATCTGAGAAATAGCCTGTCATTCAAATAATTGCTGGAAATTTGCAGGATTTACTATCCTGATTCCTTTTGGATTATAATTAGTCAGAAAGCTTTCCGGTATCCTGGCTTTGCGTTTTTGTTTCATTTTAAACTCAAAGACTTCGAGGTAACCGGCGTATTCTTCTATCAGATCTATTTCAGCTCCATCATAAGTCCTCCAGAAATAGTGATGTGTATTAGTCTTTACTGCCCCGCTGAAGATGATTCTTTGACTGATACAGAAGTTTTCCCATAAAGCTCCTGCATCTGTTCTACTGCTGAGTGGTTTGAAATCACCCAGGAGGGCATTCCTGATACCCGTATCATAGAAATAATATTTCCGGCTTTTCTTTATTTCATTTCTTAAATTTCTGCTATAAGATGATAAACTATATATAACATATGCTTTTTCAAGCAGATCAATATATTTCTCGACCGTTAGTCTTGATATTCCGAGCAAACCGGAAAGCTCATTTAAGGAAACCTGCGAGCCAGTTTGCAATGCCAGTGCTTTCAACAACTTTCTCAGGAGTGCAGGATTCTTTATGCGCTCATGTA
>CAZILN010000059.1:0-4128 GCA_964540005.1 uncultured Bacteroidaceae bacterium
GCTAAGGATTGGAAGAATAACAATACTCGTTTTGCTTTTCAATGTCACTCTCCCCGGTCACTCCCAGGACTATGATACAGGCCTGGGTATACGGGGCGGTGTGGCCTGGGGTCTTACAGCTAAACATTTTGTAATGACAGATGGAGCCATCGAAGGCCTGCTTACCGCAAGATTCAACGGATTCAATGCAACCGGGCTGTATGAGAAACACATTCCTGTCTTTGACACAGATGGGTTTAATTTTTTTTATGGAGGGGGAGCCCATCTTGGACTGTGGAATACTGATGACACAACGCCATTTAGGAGAACAAAGATCTATATGGGGATGGATGGGATCATAGGCCTTGAGTATACCTTTAAGGGCACACCCGTTTCCCTGGGTATGGATTGGAAACCGGGATTCAACCTGCTGTCGGATTTTGGTATTTTTTATGATGAAATTGCCATTTCCATCAGATATCTTTTCAGGTAATGCAGAATAACAGGAATATAGCATCACGGGCCGGGTGGGTTTCGATAATCACCAATACACTTTTATTTGTCCTGAAATACTGGGCAGGCCTGGTCAGCGGTTCCATTGCCATTATCGTGGATGCCTGGCATACCCTGTCAGACTCCATCAGCTCTGTTATCGTACTTATCAGCATACGGATATCGAACCGCCCTCCTGACAAACGTCATCCTTTCGGTCATGGCAGGGCTGACCTTGTGGCCTCTGTAATCATAGGGGTTATTCTTGGGGTTATTGCTGTTAATTTCTTTATCGAATCTGTTCAGAGACTTAGCCAGAAAGAATCTGTCGAATACGGGACGTTAGCCCTCATCGCTGTCATTGCCTCCATAGTACTGAAAGAGCTCCTGGCACAATATGCGTTTTTTGCAGGTAAAAAAACCAATAACACCGCCCTGAAAGCCGATGCATGGCACCACAGGAGCGATGCACTCTCATCTGTCCTGATCCTGATCGGGATCTTTATCAGCAAATATTTCTGGTGGATAGACGGCGTTCTGGGGATCCTGGTCACTATATTGCTCTTATATGCAACCTACGAGATACTGAATGCTTCGATCAGCTCAATCCTCGGAGAAGAGCCGGATGATGATCTGCTCAGGCAGGTAAAAGAAATCATAGCTTCCGGTCACCCTGACAGTATGCACGCCCATCATTTCCATTGCCATAAATATGGCGAGCACCGGGAATTAACATTTCATATCATGCTGCCGGAGAATTATACCATTACCCAGGCCCACAATGCAGCCACCCATCTGGAGGATGAGTTAAGAGAGAAGCTGGGCATCGAAGCAACCATCCATATGGAACCGCTGGAAATGTGATGGCCGGCCTTAAGCAAAACCAGTGATATTATTATCAGAAAGCAGTAATGCATACGAAAGACCCGCAGTATTTATGCCACAATTAAAATTAAGGAAAAAAAAATCGTAATTTTCACAGGAATATATTATTGTTGAATATGCATCCCAGTATAATCCATGTGTTCCCGGCCAGGCAAAATTTTGTTGTGCTGCTGCTGCTGGCAGGTCTCCTTGTTCATACACAGGTTGCCGCCGCTACAGTTCCGGACTTTCAGGATGATACCATCCAGGTAGTATCATTTCAGGGCAGGATTATTGATGCATCTGCTGGAAACCCTGTAATATTTGCCAGTGTTTTTATCAGGGGTTCATCCATAGGTACCGTAACCAATACTGATGGTGAATTCCTGATCAAAGTACCGAAAAGTATGACCGGAGGAGAACTGGGCATCAATCATCTGGCCTACCAGGCTGTCTTTGTTCCCATATCCGGACTCCAAGCTGCAGATAATGTAATCGAGCTTGAACATACCCCCTTCCCTATTGAGGAGGTTACTATAAAAAATGAGAATCCCCTGAGCCTGATCAGGGCCGCCAAATCAAAAATCGCTGAGAACTACGGCACAGAGCCAAAAATGTTTACCGCCTTCTATCGTGAAACAATCAAGAAGAACAGGAGTTATGTTGCCGTTTCGGAAGCCATCCTGGATGTTTATAAGGCGCCATACCGTAGCCTTGAGACTGACAGGGTAAGGATCTACAAGGGAAGACGCAGCCGTGATGTACAGAAGATGGACACTGTCATGTTCAAACTGCAGGGCGGTCCGTATATCGCCTTTATGCTTGATATTGCCAAAAACAACTGGGAGTTACTATCCGAAGATTTTTTCAACCTGTATGATTACAGCATGGGAGGCATTGTCGAGATCAATGACCAGAGAGCCTACGTCATCCATTTTGACCAGAATGATTATGTGGATGCTCCCCTGTACAAGGGCAACTATTATATCAGTACCGAGGACCTTGCCTTTGTGGGCATCGAGTTCAGCATCAGTCCGAAAAAGATAGACCAGGCGAGCGAGTTCCTTATCCGGAAGAAACCGCTGGGAATGAGAATAGATGTGCTGGCTGCCAATTACCTTATCAAGTACAGAAAGATAGATGATCTCTGGTACCTGAATTATGTGCGGTCGGAACTAAAACTCAGGACCAGGTGGAAAAGGAAACTTTTCGGATCTGTCTATTCCACCATGTCCGAAATGGCCGTTACTGATATTGACAGCGAAAACATTAATAAAATCAAATACCGCGAATCCACCAGGTTTTCAGACATATTTGTAGATCAGCTGGGTGATTTTGAAGATCCTGAATTCTGGGGTGATTATAATATTATCAAACCGGAGGAATCCATTGAGATCGCAATAGAGCGCATCATGAAACGCATGAATAAAGAAGAATAAACTCCCATTATTCTTTCCATCTTTGCCTGGTTTGCCAAAATTCACTAATTTAGGTTTCATCATACATAATAAATTTTTTATCCGGTCTGCAAGAATGAAACGATCAACCCTATATTTCATTTCAATTTTGACCTCATTGAGATTTACTCCTGTCCTTTATTTTACTGTTGTATCAGTCTTAATGATTAATTCCTGCGAACCCTGGAATATGGACGTGAGACCTGATCATGATTTTGTAACATTTGTAACAAAGATCAGTAATGACGCTGACAACCAGGGATGGGGAATACTTCAGGCGGATGATGGAGGATTTATGATACTGGGGACAACCATTGACGTTGCTTCCGGAAATGCCGATATGTACCTGAGAAAGCTCGATAGTGAAGGTAATTTGCTGACACCAAATACCTTCGGGGATAGTGACTATGAGGAAGGAGTTGCCATAGTAAAACTCGAAGGGGAAGATGGATATGCTTTGCTGGGCAATAAATATGCAGGGAGTGATAACTGGCAAATGTTCTGGGTCAAAACAAATGAATCCGGAAGCGAACTGAAACAATCATTTGCAGGACTTGGTTCTTTGAATGAAGATAAAGGATATTCACTGGTTCAGGCAAACGGGAACAATTTCTTATTATTCGGTCATACCTATACCTACCAGGCAGAGTACGGAGCCGAAGCAGTCATTTATAAGATCGATACAGACGGGCAACTGATAACCAGGTATACCTATCCTGTAACCCATTCAGGCGATGCTATACGTGATGATTTCGGCTATGATATAATTAAAACCTCTGACAATGACCTTGTTATACTGACAACCTATGAAGATGAGACTGTTAAAGGCAGGTATGATCTTTATTTATCCAAAATTTCAGGAACAGATATGAGAACTGAATTATGGAAAAAACAGCTTGTTGAGAATTGTTTCAGGATCAGGGGGACTGTAAAAGAAATAAATGACGGGTTCATAGTTGCTGGAGCTCAATCCCCTACACAAATGATCCTGATCAAAACCAATCCGGATGGGGAAAAGCTTATTTCACATAAATACAATTGTACATGTGATCTGGGTGCTTCAGTATGTCCAACCTCTGATGGAGGATTTATCATCTTAAGTTCAGGGATGACCATGATTAAAACCAATGCGAACCTTGAACCGACAGCAGAGGTGGATTTCAACGGAACCGCTTACGGGAATAACTGTATTCTGCAAACCCCCGATCAGGGTTTTGTTTTTACCGGTTCAATTAATAATGTAAGTAACAACCTGGATGAGATAGTTGTAGTAAAGATGTACCACGACATTGAGAATTATGCTCCCGACCTTGATTAATTCTTTTCCAGGATCATT
>CAZILN010000060.1:0-15226 GCA_964540005.1 uncultured Bacteroidaceae bacterium
GTGATTATTGATATCAGAGATTTTGAACTTATTGATCTAATCCTGTATCATGCAGATAATTATTTTATTTACCTGTTAAACAGGCAATAAGAAAAAGGTTTTTTGTTTATTCTGCAATGGCTTCTATTAGTTTCTGCAGGCGAGGAGGGCACAGTCAGCTGTCAGAGTTGCTGCCTTTGAGTAAGAGTAAGCTGCCGATAATCAGCAGGCAGAGAATGAAGACCAGCCTGCCGGCAGCAAAAATGATATTATCGATGCTGAACCATCCGAATATACCATAAAGCGTACCACCACAGATCACCAACCAGCCGGAAAATAAAGGTAATTTCCTTGACTTTAAAATATAGAGGCCAACCAGAACTGCACTTATGCCTGCTGTTGTAAAGGCTGTCAGCTGAAGCTTTTGCCTGATCAGAATGGCATTCATGCAGGAATATGCAAGGTGTTGCCTTCCCTGGTCAGTGCCGGCAGTGAATTCTTCCAGCAGTTGAGAGAGGTTGAATCCATAAACCGAATACAGAAGATATAATATACCTGTGGTGGAAATCATAAAGGCACAAAGGACCGGGATGATACGGTTATGCGGGGATAAACTGACAATTACAAGAGGTCCAAGCAGGATGATCAGAATAGAATTAGCCAGCCAGAAATGGGTGTTAAGGGACAACCTGGAGAGGTTCTCGCCCAGGTATTCTGCATCTTCAATAAGGTTACTGTAGTCCGGTATCACGTCCAGGCTGGTTAGAATAGCAGCAATGGCAAGGATCCCAATTAATATGCTTGCCAGTCCTGTAAGCCGTTCAAGTGGCCTGGTAGGATAAGCTATCTCCTGATTCATTTATTTATCCCTGATGAAGACCCTGGTGTTTGAACTGAATTTATATCCGTCAGATTCAAGTATTGCCGGCGCAGTGTAAGTATCACTGCCATCCGGACTGGTGGCTTTCCCGGTCAGTAATATGCCCACCTTACCCTGCAGGTCTATTCTTCCCTGATCATCAGGATACATTATTTCCCCGGCTGACAGCCAGTTCCTGAATTCTTTCTGTTGCCATTCATTATAAGGTTTTCTGGCACTCAGCAGGTTCATTGCAAATCTTGTACAGGCGAATTTCCAGAGTCTTTCTTCCAGGTCTTTGGAGTTTTTCATGATGCCACGCATCCTTGGTGTGGACATCCAGAGTACTGTAACAGGTGATTCTGCCTTGACTGTTGCCGTTCTGGGCATGCCTGTCAGAACGGCCATTTCACCAATTACACTGCCCGGACCAATGATGGCGATCACATGTTCCCTGAGTTGTACCTTTACCTGTCCGCGTACAACAACAAACAGTCCGTCACCCGGACCATTTTCCTTAACCAGGGTAGCATCAACTGAGTAAACACGGTTCTGGAATTCTTGAACTACCCTGTTGAATACAACTTCATCCAGACCAGTCAACCAGGAAATTTCCCGCAGTAATTCGACCGGTTTCGGCAGGTCGAGTGTGGGTGGTGAATCCAATAGTTTTTTCATGCGCTCCTCTATACTGGAAATAAATTTATAGGATTCCCCTGAGTCTATCCTTCCCTTATTGAGCAATCTCTCAACCATTCGTTTCTCATAATTCAATACGGACCTGATGGCCTGTCTCGTTGCAATGGCTGTATATACCTCAGGATAGGAATTCCTGAGGTTCCTGAGGTAAGTCAGGCCGTGGATCTTATTCTCATTTATTTCTTCCTCGATGATGGCCAGGTTTTTTTCATCTGCCGATTCCTGCTCATCATCCTGGGCGATCAGCATATTTTCAATCAGCTTTAGGCTTTCATCCTGGGCATAAACAAATCCCCTGGCTGAATCATAACTCACGGCCAGGCGGTCGAAAAAATAACGTTTTGCGAATCTGCCTATGACGTGCATTGATTGCAGCCGTCCGAATATTTTCGGGGTTTTCCACTGCTGTTCCAGGTCTTTCCTCTTGGCCAGGGACACCAGCCCTCCCTCATCGATAATCTCGTTGATGGCGTCACTCAGCCTTCTGACAGCAATCGGTCCGAGCATTCCCTCGCGGAACTGGTTCCAGTAAGAGCTTTTTTCTTTTTCAAGTATCCGGCGCCGTGTTTCAGCAATAGTGGACTCCAGCTGCATTTCTGATTCCTTATTTTTTTCTACTTTTTCCGGAAGGTATTCATCTACAACCGCCCAGTTAGCCCTGCTCATATACCGGTCCTTTTTAAACTTATTGATAGAATTTTCAGCACTTGTGCGAAGATAGTTCTTGGCAGTATGCATCATCAGGGCTTTTGCAGGAGCTATCTTAGTCAGTCCCAGAGCCTTGACCAGATACTGGATGGTGGTAGCATTTACCAGCAGGGTCAGGGTTACCAGTCCGGCCGTAAGGAAAAGAAATTCATTCCTTATTTCAATGGGAATTATTTCCTCATGGACGACAATAAGAGCCAGGGCCAGTCCGACAGCACCACGCAGGGCGCCATACCATAAGACATAAGCGTTTTTCCTGGTAAGACCGTAGCCGAACTTTTTCATAAAAGGATACAGCATGGCTACCACGATAGCCCTGACGATATGTACCCCGATGTATATGATTAGAAGGATGACAAAATCAAAGCCGGTAAACTGTGTCTGTTTGGCTATGACGACGCCGACAATAATAAAGATCAGAGTATTGGCAATGAAGGCAGCAAGCTCCCAGAACTCATGCAGGAAATGCTCCACTTCCGGTGAGATCCTGGTCTTGCCAACGCTTCCCATGATAAGGCCGAGGGCCACTAATCCGAGTATTCCGGAAACATGAAGGAAGTTTTCAGCAACGAAAAATGTCAGGTAGGCTGCAGCAATCACCACAGTGATCTCAATAAGGGCATCATTAAAAACCTTACGGACCCAGGAAATGGTGATCCATCCGAAAATGAGGCCCACCAGGGTTCCGCCGACAGATACCTTGAGAAACTCGATGATCGGCGATGTTCCGCTCGAAGTGCCGGTGATGGCCGTCAGGAAAACCATGAAGATGACAATCGCCGTTCCGTCGTTGAGCAGGGACTCACCCTCGATCAGGGTCCCGAGTTTTTTACTGGCTCCCAGTTCTTTAAGCAGGGCAACCACTGCTACCGGGTCAGTGGCGCTGACTACCGTTCCAAAAAGGAAGGCGAGGGGCCAGTTCCAGCCATTCATTCCCATTCCGACTGCTTTCAATCCCATGGCGATGGCTGCTGTAAGGACAAGTGCCACAATAATACCGGGCAAAGCCAGCAGGAATGCATTGGTGAATGATTTCTTAAAAGTATGTACATCCATGGCAAAGGCCGCTTCAAAGATCAGGGTGGGCAGGAATACATACATGATGATGTGCGGGTCTATTTTTCCGGCCCAGTCAACCGATTGACCAAGCCAGTCCATATTGATGACAAGGGATCCTATATGCCAGGCATCAAACCAGCCAAGCCGGTTTGCGGCCCCGATTGCCAGACCGATAATCAGCAGACTAACAGTATATGGAAGGGGGCTCTTTTGCAGCCAGTGCCTTGTGCCTCCCCCGATAATCAATGCAATGATGATGAATAACAGAGGATACATATTGCTTCCTTCATGCTCCCCTTCTGCATGTTCATCAGTTGCATGTTGTTCACCCGTGGCCTGGGCGGATTCGCCTTCATGACCTGTTTCCCCGGACTGTGAAGGATGGGCTGCATCCGGATGCCCTTCAACAACCTCCTGAAGCTGGATTTCATCTGTCCCGGTCCCGTGGATTAGGGTTACGGTATCTTCACTTAGGGTGACCCCAGGCGACTGGTGCCCGGAAGCCGAGGCAGGCTTGTTTACTGAAACGAAGAAGATTATCATGATAACTGAAAGAAGCGGCAGCAGTGGTTTCATCCCTACAGGTTTTTTGATGATGGAAAATAAATCGAATTACAATATACAAAATAATATAAATAGCATTTAAAATTGACTATTTTTGAGGACTTAATTGATACATGCAATGAATCGCTTGTTGCCGGCAATATTCTTATTTGCTTTTTTTTCAGTATCAGTGCAGTCTCAGCATGTACAGGTTACCTCCAGCCAGATATTTATTTACAGATCTCTCTCGGCTGATCTTCCGGGCTATGGCCATGCCGTGATCAATCAGGATGAGAAACTTACCGAGATACTGTACACACACATTCAGCTTAATAATGAATTCCCTGATATTCCCAGGTACTGGATCAGGATTTTTTCTGATTCGGGACACGGTTCAAGGGAGAAGGCCTATGCTGCCAAAGGTGTATTTTTGAAAAAATATGAAGGGATCAGGAATGATGTTATTTACGACAACCCGAATTATAAAGTATATGTCGGGGGGTTCAGGTCTAAATCCGAGGCCCTGAAATTATTACAGCAGATCGATAATGACTTCCCGTATGCATTTATTATATATGACAGAATAACTCTCCCTGAATTATGATCCATCGTAAAAAGAATCTGAAATGATCGATGAGATTAATCACGAATGCGGTATTGCACTGATCAGGTTATTGAAGCCCCTTGAATATTACCAGCTGAAATACGGTACCTGGATGTACGGATTGCATAAGCTGTACCTCCTGATGGAAAAACAACGCAACCGCGGACAGGATGGAGCAGGACTTGCCTGTGTTCACATTGACAGTCCCCCCGGGAAGAAATACCTGCACAGGCTGCGTGCCACAGAATCCACTTCAATAAATGAGATATTCAAGAAAGTCAATTCTGAATTCAAAAAAGTATCACGGAAGAAACCTGAACTGCTGAATGATCCTGCATGGGCCAGGGACAACCTGTCCTTTGGAGCGGAATTGTTACTGGGTCATCTGAGGTACGGTACCTTTGGCAAGAACAAGGTGGATAATGTTCATCCGGTAATGAGACAGAATAACTGGAAATCCAGGAACCTGGTTATGGCCGGGAACTTCAATCTCACCAATGTGGAAGAACTGTTTCAGATACTTATTGATCTTGGACAGCATCCCAAGGATTTTTCTGACACGGTAACCATACTGGAAAATGTGGGACACTTTCTGGATATGGAAAACCAACGATTATTCGATATTTACAAGAATGAGAACAGACCGAACCGTGATATTTCAGATCTGATCGCACACAACCTTAGCCTGGTGAACATATTGAAAGACTCCAGTAAAAGATGGGACGGGGGACATGCCATTGCGGGACTGCTCGGACACGGTGATGCATTTGTATACCGGGATCCATGGGGTATTCGTCCGGCCTTCTGGTATGCAAATAATGAAATTGTCGTAGCCGCTTCAGAAAGGCCTGTTATTCAGACCGTTATGAATTTGCATACAGAGGAGGTCAAGGAGGTGGAACCCGGACATGCCCTTATAATTAAGAAAGACGGGAGGGTATCTATGGATGAGATCAGGACTCCCTTTGAGAAAAAGGCCTGTTCTTTTGAGAGGATCTATTTTTCGCGGGGCAGCGATAAAGATATATACCGCGAACGGAAAAAACTCGGGGAACTGCTAACCCCTGATATACTGAAGGCCATAGAATATGATCTCAACAATACGGTTTTCTCATTTATTCCAAACACAGCCGAATCGGCATTTTACGGAATGGTAGATGGCATCGAAAATTACCAGAAGGAACTGCAGATTAAAACAATACTTGATAAAAAGGACAAGCTCTCCGAAAATGATTACAGGAAGATCCTGAATGATAAGATCAGGGTGGAGAAAGTAGCGATTAAGGATTTAAAGTTACGGACGTTTATCAGCCGGGACAGGGGCAGGGAAGACCTGGTAGGGCATGTCTATGATATTACCTACGGATCTGTCAGGAGGGGCAAGGACAAGCTGGTAATTATCGATGATTCCATTGTACGGGGCACAACTCTGAGAGAAAGCATCCTGAAGATACTTGACAGGCTCGGGCCAAAGAAAATAGTAGTCGTCTCTTCTTCTCCACAGATCAGGTACCCCGACTGCTATGGCATTGACATGGCCAAGCTCGGTGATTTTGTAGCCTTTCAGGCTGCCATAAGCCTGTTGAAGGAAAGAGGGATGGAATCGGTGATCAACGATGTTTACAATAAATCAAAAGAGCAGTTTCCCAGACCAAAGGAAGAGATCATTAATTATGTGAAGGATATCTACAAGCCCTTCAGCTATACCGAGATCTCACAAAAGATAGGTGAACTCCTGACCTCCAGGGATGTCAATGCTGAAATAAAAATTGTCTACCAGACCGTTGAAAACCTCCATATTGCCTGTCCGGGCCACACCGGCGACTGGTATTTTACAGGTGATTATCCTACACCCGGCGGAAATAAAGTGGTCAACCGGGCTTTTATAAACTATATTGAAGGGAAGAATGTGAGGGCATATTAGCCTATAAGAAATCCCTGGCCCCCTGCAATCCTTATCAGCCTTTTACGCAACCGGCGGATCCGGGTGATCAGCCGGAACATCCTGCTTTTCTTGCTGGGATCGTAGGAATGTACATGCCGCTCTACTTTCTGTTTGTACAGGTCGTTGGTAGTGATCATAATGGCACTTTCCTCCACGTTGCCGAAATATGGATTAATGACCGTACCAAAAGTTTTCATCGAGGGCGAGAGGTTCATGTATGCATTTATCAGAGGTGGGATTTTCTCCCCGAACGCCCGGACATTCTTCGAGAGGATCTTGAAATCTTCCTTATAAGTTTTTCCTGTAAAGATCCTTTGCATCTCTTCCCTGTCTATCTGAGTGTCAAGGGGTTCTTTTGGTGTGACAAGATTTTCATTATCAGAGAAATGCTTTTCCATGAAATACAGGATGAGGTTGCGGGCACGTTTGTTGTAATTCTGGTACATTGTAACCTTCCCGAAGAAGTATTGCTTTGAAGGATAATCCATGACCAGGGTGCCCAGTCCGTCCCATAGATTATCAAGGGCATACATGCCCTTACTCTGGTGGCTGGTTGTCTGATACTGGGGCTGTACAAAGGATCGGCCCAGCTCAATCAGATGGGGGATGTAATCAGTCTTGAACTTTTCTGAGAAATTAAATAATCGTCCGGTAGCAAGATCAGCCTTGGAACATTCTTCCGCAGATTTTTCACACAGGTGGAAACGGTATCCACCCAGTATTTCTCTTTTGTCAGGGTCCCAGACAATAAGCTGTTTATACGGGTCCTCTGCTGTATCAAATTCATCAATATCCATGGATTTCCCGGTTCCTCCCCCGGCCGCACGAAAAGTAAGCTCCCTGAGACGTCCTATCTCCTTCATTAAATTCGGAGAGTCAAAATGTGTAAGGATATAAAGTTCATTACCAGCCTTATTGGTCATGCGGATAAACTTCGATTCCGTTAATTCACTTTCCAGATCGGCACGGGGTATTGCCGGAATGATATCTTGCATGGGTTTCTTGCTTGTCAAGTCAAAATTAAAAATTATTTTTAATTTGATGTAGCGTTCTGCTGCTTAAGGGGTAGTGAGTAAACCATTTCCCTGATGAAGGCAGCCCACTGTTTATGTGTCCGGGATTTGTCAAAGTGAGGATAAACAAGCGGTTTCCCGAAAGTTATTTCTATGGTTTTATTCCTGTGTTTGATTGTCTCATCAACAAGATAGAACATCTCCAGATTTGCCTTGATCCTGAGGAACTTCCTGATGGACCCAAGGTGGTAAAAGAAATTGGTATTCCTTCCGCTGATGTGCACGGGAATGATATCCCGCTGATGTTGAATGGCCTTGGCAATAAAACTCTTTTGCCACTCCAGGTCCTGAATCACCCCCTTGATGCGTCTTGAAACATACCCTGAAGGAAAAGTAAGTATTTGATGATCAGACTGATACATTTCCTCAATCAGCCTGACACTCTCTCTCGACTGATCGCCGTGTTTGTTAATAGGAATAAACAGCTCTTCCATGTTCCGGAGGTTCATGAGAATATCATTAACAAGGAAGACAGCCCTGGGATAATGCTTTCTAACGGTACTTATAAGGAGGAGTCCGTCAAATCCGCCAAGCGGGTGATTGGATGCGAAAATAAACCGTCCGTCGGCCGGGAGATTATCTTCACCCTTTATATTAAGATTGATTTTAAATTCCCTGATTGCTGCATGTGCCCAATCCAATCCATACAGATCCCCATACTCTTCTATGAACCAGTTTACATAATCCTGGTGAATTATCTTTTCCAGGTACCTGTAGATAAACCCGGGTATCAGGCGGGCCATTGATGGATTCTTTTCCCTGAAAACCTTACGCACATCTACTCTTTCCATAGACACAAAGATAAACTCTTTTTCAAATAAAGTTATCAACAAAGTGTCAAAAAATGGGAGAAAGTGGGGTAAAGTGGCGTTTTTTCTTTAATTTTACGCTTGATCTGATTTTTAAGGCTAATGGCACCATTTATAGGAGAATACACATGCAGGCTTGATGTAAAGGGGAGGATGATCTTTCCTGCTGCATTCAAGAAACAAATGTTGGTTGACACTGGTGACAGATTTGTTATCAAGAGGGATGTGTTTGAAAAATGCCTGGTAATGTATCCGATGACTGAATGGGACAGGCAGAATAGTATAATACGCAGCAAAACGAATTCCTTTAATAAGGAACACCAGCAGTTCCTGAGGATGTATTTCCACGGGACGGCTGAAGTAATGGTTGACGGCAGTGGCAGGATCCTCATTCCAAAGCGTTTGCTGGGAATAGCAGGCATTAATAATGAGGTGGTTATGGCAGGCCAGTTTGGCAAAATAGAGATATGGAACAGTGACGATTACGATAAGGCCAGCCGCTTTACAGATGACTTTGCGGCCCTGGCCGAAAAGATACTTGGCAATTCAATGAATGAACCGGAGAATGAGTAATGTATCATCAACCAGTCTTGCTGAAAGAGAGTATTGAAGGGCTGAATATTAAATCCGGGGGGAAGTATGTGGATCTGACTTTCGGCGGAGGAGGACATTCTGCGGAGATACTGAAAAGCCTTGGTAAGGGAAGTTTGTATGCATTTGACATTGACAGGGAATCAGAGGCTAATGCCATTAAGGATAAGCGGTTCAATTTTATCAGGGGAAATTTCAGATACATTAAGAACTTCTTGCAGTTTCAGAAGGTTGAAAAAATAGACGGTGCCCTGGGTGACCTGGGAGTTTCTTCCCATCATTTTGATGCGGCGGACAGGGGGTTTTCTTTCCGTTTCAATGCTCAGCTTGATATGCGTATGAACCAGGAAGCTGAGCTTACAGCCAGGGATATACTGAATACATATGAAAGGGAAGCACTGCACAGGATATTTGCTGAAAACGGGGAGCTAAAAAATACAGGGAAAGTCTGTCAAAGGATCATTCAATTGCGTGAACATCAGCGCATCAGTACAGTAGAAGAGTTGGTTACAGGGATAGAAGACTGCATTCCCCAGAAATTCAGGAATAAATATCTGGCGCAATTGTTCCAGGCTATACGGATTGAAGTAAACGATGAACTGGGTGCACTTAAAGAAATGATAGAAGCCGTTACAGATATGCTGAATACCGGTGGCAGGTTCTGCCTGATCACCTATCATTCTCTGGAAGACCGTCTGGTTAAAAATTACTTCCGTGCAGGGAACTTCAGTGGGGAGATTTCCACAGATATCTATGGAAACAGCCGGCTTCCATACAAACAGATAAGCAAGGGTGTGATTACGCCTTCGGAGCAGGAGATTGAGCAAAACAACAGGGCCAGGAGTGCCAAATTAAGAATTGCCGAACGAATTATAAGCTGAGGCGACATGGAGAACAGTTCAGGGAACATAGAATTTATTGATCAGAAAACCGAGCAAAAGGAAATCAGGAGAACCTCGCTCAGGGAGATACTCGATGGGAGTGTGCTGACAAGGGAAAAGGTAGTCCGTCAACTACCTTTTGTTTTATTCATCACTTTTCTTCTGATACTGTACATAGGAAACCGTTATCAGACCGAAAAAGTAATTCGTGATACCCTGATACTGCAGACCCAGTTGAAGGAATTACGTGCTGAATCCATTTCCCTGGCATCTGAGCTGGAAAACCTCAGCCGGCAGTCACAGGTTGCAAGGCTGGTGGAGCAAAAATCACTCGGTCTGGTGGAATCCCAGGATCCGCCGGTAAAGCTTACAGTAAGAAAGAAACGGACCGTAAAAGAAAATGTCGATTAAGAAAATCATAGTAAACAGGGTCATTGCCCTGTATCTGCTGACCTTCCTTGGGGCGCTCCTGATCATCGCAAGGATCCTGCAGTTGCAGCTTGTTCAGGGTGATGAACTGAGACAGAAGGCTGAAGACCTGACATACCGTTATGTCAGTATCACTCCTAACAGGGGAGATATTTATTCACACCAGGGAAGGCATCTTCTGGCTACTTCCGTACCATATTATGAAGTCAGGATGGACCTGGTAAGCGATGCACTTACCCGGGAAGTATTTGAACAGGGTATAGATTCTCTTTCCTGGCACCTGTCGGACATGTTCAGGGATAAGTCCAAAGCGGCATACAAGAATATGCTTATCAGGGCCAGGGAAGAAGGGAAACGATATTTCCTGATAAAAAGACAGGTTAGTTACAGGCAGTTGCAACAGATGAAAACTTTCCCGATTTTCAGGCTCGGGCCCTATAAGGGCGGTTTCATAATCATGCAGAATAACATGCGTATCAGGCCTCATAATATCCTGGCTGCCCGAACAATAGGCCGCCTGAACAAGGGTGAATCGGGGAATGTGGTGGGTATTGAAGGAGCCTATGATCATTACCTCAAAGGAATTGTCGGATACCGTCTCATGCAGAAAACAGCAGGCAATCTCTGGATCCCCCTTAGCGATGCGAATGAAATTGATCCTGAGGATGGATACGACATAATTACAACCATTGACATCGATATTCAGGATGTGGCTGAAAATGCCCTACTGGAGCAGCTGAAACGTCATGATGCCCATCATGGATGTGCTATTCTAATGGAGGTGGCTACAGGTGAGATCAGGGCAATTGCAAATCTTGAACGGACAGAAGACGGCTCATACGGCGAGACCTATAATTATGCCATAGCTGAAAGTACCGAGCCAGGCTCCACATTTAAACTGGCTTCCCTGATTGCGGCCCTTGAAGATGGATATGTTGACCTTGATGATTCCGTCGATACGGAAGATGGCAAGGTACAGTTCTATGATATGACCATCAAGGATACAAAGAGAGGAGGATATGGTAAAATTTCCATAGAACGGGCATTCGAGGTTTCCTCTAATGTAGGGATAGCCAAAACCATTCATAAATTTTATAATGACAAGGAAAGTGAATTTGTTAACAGGTTGTACCGTATGCACCTGAATGAGCCATTGGGACTTGAGATCAAAGGGGAAGGAGAACCCCTCATCCGCTATCCCGATGATCCATACTGGTCGGGTATTTCCCTTGTAATGATGTCGCACGGCTATGAACTGCAGATGACACCCTTGCAGGTCCTGTCACTGTATAATGCGATCGCTAATAATGGCAGGATGGTGAAACCACGGTTTGTCAACAGCATCACACAACATGGAGGAACGGTAAAGAGTTTCAGGACCGAAGTAATAGATCCGAGCATTTGTTCACCATCAACCCTTAAAAAGGTACGGCAAATGCTGGAAGGCGTTGTGGACAGCGGTACAGCCATGAACCTGAGAAATGAGGAATTCAGGATCGCCGGTAAAACGGGTACTGCACAGATCGCCAATGAAAAATATGGTTACCATCTCAATTCAGAGGTCAGTTACCAGGCATCATTTGCCGGGTATTTCCCTGCAGAGGATCCGAAATATTCATGTATTGTAGTAGTTAACTCTCCATCGAGCAATGTCTATTACGGGAACCTGGTGGCCGGACCTGTTTTCAGGGAAATAGCCAATAAAGTATATGCTTCAAGTATAGACATGCACGAGGACCTGGTTACCGAGGGGAAGGGAATGACCGAGATACCGTTCTCAAAGCACGGGAGCAGGGATGCCATGGATCATGTTTCGGGGTACCTGGACATTCCGGTAAAGACTGATGAAGAACTCAGTGAATGGATAGCAACCCGGCAGACAGATGAATTTATAGAGTACAGATCCCTGAATGTATCGGATCACCTGGTTCCGAATGTGGAGGAGATGGGCCTCAGCGATGCTGTTTACCTGCTCGAATCACTCGGATTAAAGGTGATTGTTAAAGGGCGGGGAAAGGTGAAGGAGCAGTCACTCCCGCCGGGCACACTTATTAGCAGGGGAGATGCACTTACTCTTACAATGAGCTTTCATTAACAGAAAAAAGCGCTTGAAAAGACTGGATGACATATTGCGGGATCTTAACATCATCGAGATGACAGGCTCCCTGGATCTGACGGTTCAGCAGATACATTTTGATTCCCGGAAGGCAGTTCAGGATTCTCTTTTTGTGGCCATAAAAGGAGCCACAACTGACGGACATGAATATATCGGACAGGCCATACAGAATGGAGCAATTGCAATATTATGTGAGCAGCTGCCGGAACAGAAGCCCGGGGGTGTAACATTCATACGGATCAATGATACGGAGGAAGGCCTGGGTATAGCAGCCAGGAATTTTTATGATCACCCCTCTGACAAACTGATCCTGGTCGGGGTCACAGGTACCAACGGGAAAACAACCATCGTCACCCTGCTGCATGATCTTTTCATGAAACTGGGATTTCCATCCGGACTCATCTCAACCATTGGGAACAAAGTCAGGAACGAATCCTACCCGACCCGCCATACAACTCCTGACGCAATGAGTATACAGGCCCTTATGCGTGAAATGATCAACAAGGGTTGTGATTATTGCTTTATGGAAGTTAGTTCACATGCCATCCATCAGAAGAGGATATCCGGACTGACATTTACCGGGGGATTGTTTACCAACATCACCCATGACCACCTGGACTATCACTCCTCGTTTAAGGAATATATAAGGATAAAAAAGAGCTTCTTTGATGGCCTCTCTCCTGATGCATTTGCCCTTATCAACAAAGATGACCGAAACGGACAACTCATGGTCCAGAACACCGAGGCAGAAGTTAGTTACTATGCCCTTAAATCTATGGCAGATTACAGTTGCAGGATACTGGAGCAGCATATGGATGGGTCGCTTATCTCCCTTGAAAACAGAGAGCTATGGACTCACCTGGTAGGGGAATTCAACATTTATAACCTATTGTGTGTTTATGCCTGCGCACTGATCCTGGCTCAGCCCGGGGATAGGGTCCTGGAGATGCTGAGCCAGCTGACAGCAATCAGCGGGAGGCTGGAAAGTATCAGGTTCCCTGATGGGAAAACTGCCTTTGTGGATTATGCCCATACCCCAGACGCCCTGAAAAAAGTGATGCTGGCAATTAAAAAAATAATGAACCCTGATTCAGTACTGATAACCGTCATTGGTACCGGTGGCAATCGTGATAAAGCCAAGCGGCCGCTGATGGCCAGGATCGCCTGTGATTTCAGCGATAAGGTAATCCTCACTTCCGACAATCCCAGGAATGAAAAACCGGCTGATATTATTGAAGACATGTATCAGGGAGTGGAGGATAAAATGATTCATAAGGTACTGAAAATATCAGACAGGGAGGAGGCCATTAAAGCAGCCGTCCTTATGGCGGATAAGAAGGATATAATCCTGGTGGCAGGGAAAGGACATGAGACATACCAGGAGACAGGAGGTGAGCGTCATCATTTTGATGACAGGGAGATCATCAGGAAACTGATCCAATGATCAGTTTCCTGATGAGTTCGCAGGTTTAGAAGTAACAAGTTCGCAAGTTACAGGTTCGAAAGATGAAAGTTTACAAGTATGTTAATATATCTGTTTGAATATCTGGACAAGCTGGGAGTCCCGGGAGCGGGAGTCTTCCAGTATATCTCTTTCAGATCTGCCTTTGCTGTGCTCACCTCCCTGGTGATCTCGATGCTCTTTGGTAAGAGGATTATAGATTTCCTCAGAAAGAAACAAATAGGGGAATCTGTCCGGGATCTCGGCCTGGAAGGGCAGACACAGAAAGAGGGAACCCCGACCATGGGAGGGATCATCATACTGGCAGCCATACTGGTACCCACCCTGCTGTTCGGTGACCTGACAAACATATACGTGATCCTCATGCTGATAACCACCGTATGGTTGGGATTCGTAGGGTTTCTTGATGATTATATCAAGGTCTTCAGGAAAAACAAGAAAGGGCTGAAAGGGAAAGCCAAGATATTCGGACAGGTGGTACTTGGCTTTATTGTTGGATTGACACTTTTCCTTCATGAGGATGTTATAGTCAGGGAGAAGGTATTGTTGACCAGTGGTCAGCCGAAAACCGAGATGGTCCAGGAACCGGATGATGGGGAGCCACGGGAGGTCATTGTTACCAGGGATATAAAATCAACCCGGACAACCATTCCCTTTCTGAAGAACAATGAATTCGACTATGCCCGCCTGATAGGCTTCCTGGGTGAAAATGCAGGGCAGTGGGCATGGGTGGTATTAATACTTGCTGTCATCGTAATTGTTACAGCAGTATCGAACGGGGCAAACATGACCGATGGCCTGGATGGCCTGGCAACCGGCACCTCGGCCATAATCGGGGTCACCCTGGGTGCGCTGGCCTACCTGTCAGGAAATATCGTCTATTCTGATTACCTGAATATAATGTATATCCCCTATACCGGTGAGCTGGTAATCTTTATGAGTGCCTTCATAGGCGCCACTGTTGGATTTCTCTGGTATAATTCATATCCGGCACAGGTATTCATGGGAGATACAGGCAGCCTGGCACTGGGTGGCATCATTGCCGTCTTTGCCATAATAATCCGCAAAGAACTGCTGATACCAATCCTTTGCGGGATATTCCTGGTTGAAAGCCTGTCTGTTGTGATGCAGGTAGGCTATTTTAAGTATACCCGGAAAAGATTCGGGGTAGGAAAGAGAATTTTTAAAATGGCACCCCTGCATCATCATTATCAGATGCTTGGTTATCCGGAAGCAAAAATTGTCACCAGGTTCTGGATCGTAGCCATCCTCCTGGCAGTTATAAGTATAGTAACCTTAAAAATCAGATAAAGCCTCAATATATGCCAAAACGAATCGTAATACTAGGAGCTGGTGAAAGCGGAACAGGATCAGCTATTTTAGCAAGGAAACAGGGATATGATGTATTTGTCACAGATAATTCCGTTATCAAGCAGAAGTATAAGGAAATGCTGTTTGAGTATGAGATC
>CAZILN010000061.1:0-11182 GCA_964540005.1 uncultured Bacteroidaceae bacterium
TCCCTGCATCAGCTGTGCTGTCTTCTGTAACTGCATCGGTCGCTCCGGTATCGGAGATTCCTGCATCAGCTGTGCTGTCTTCTGTAACTGCATCGGTGGCCCCTGTATCGGAGATCCCTGCATCAGCTGTGCTGTCTTTTGCAACTGCATCGGCATCGCCTGCCTGTTCATCCTGCTTGTCTTTCTCTAATGCAGCGGCCAGATCTGAAGCTTTCTTCGCAATTTCTGCTGCCCTGGCATCTTTGATTTTTGATTCGGCCTCAAAACGCTTCTGTAAATCATCATCGGCTTCTTTGGAAAGCCTGTCTTTCTTGGCCTGTATCCTGGCTTCCTTATCACTCAACCAGGCAATAAATTTTTTCTCTGCTTCTTCTTCGCTGAAGGCTCCTTTTTTTACTCCTTCTAGAAGGTGTTTCTTATACAATACTCCTTTGTAAGAGAGGATAGCTCTTACTGTTTCGGTAGGTTGTGCGCCCTTGATCATCCAATCCAGTGTCCTGTCAAAATCAAGGTCAATGGTAGCCGGATTGGTGTTTGGATTATAGATGCCGATCTTTTCGATGAATCTGCCATCCCGTGGCGCCCGTCCGTCTGCAATTACGATGTGGTAAAATGCAAACTTTTTCCTTCCATGTCTTGCTAATCTTATTTTAGCTGGCATACTTTGTTATTTAAATAAAGGTAAATTTTTTCGAGCTGCAAATATACTGAATTCTTTTAATTATAGAAGGGATTCAAACTAATTTTTAGGTTCATTGGGCTACCTGCGGAAAATCAGGTGAGTGAGTGCTGTTTACTCCCTGATAATAAGGATTTCATCATGCCTGCCGATTTTAATGATACTGCTTGGAGTACCTGCTTGCCGGTCATCCTGTCTTAAGCTTACTACATGGTCAACACTTTCAATTATTTGATGGGACACATCGCTGAATACTAGCGGAGCAGGTTGTGAGCTCAAATTAGCTGAGGAAGATACAAGCGGCTTATGTAAGCGGGAGATTAATTTCCTGCAAAATTCATCTTCGGTAATCCGGATACCAATGCTTCCGTCCTTTCCGAGTATATTTTTGGGCAGTCCCTTGGCATCAGGATAAATGATAGTCAGGGGTTTAATTGTTGCCTCGATCAATTGCCAGGCTATATCCGGCACATTCCTGACATAAGTATGCAGGCCTTCCTTCTTATCAAGCAGTACCAGCATGCTCCTGCTGTCAACCCGGTTTTTAATCCTGTAAATCTTTTCGACGGCCTCTTCATTGGTAGCATCACATCCTATGCCCCACACCGTGTCTGTGGGATATAGGATAATGCCTCCTCTTTTCAGAACCTGTAAGGAGTTTGTGATTTCTTCTTCCATCTGCCTGGTAAAGGTTATTAGTCCTTAAGGGTTTTATTATAGACCTTCATAATATTATCGGCCATAATTTCCTGGCTGAACTTGCTGGCATGCTTGTATCCTTTTTGAATCATTTTTTTCCGTAAAGACGAATTAGTCAGTACCCTGTCAATTGCATCTGAAAGTTCATCAATGTTTGAAGGATCAACATACAATGTGTGTTTTCCTCCTGCTTCCGAAAAGCAGCTTCCTTTTGAAGTGATTACAGGTGTGCCTGAATTCATGGCTTCCAGAATGGGAAGACCGAATCCTTCAAATTTCGAAGGATAAATAAACAGCATGGCTTTCTGATATAAAGCAGGCAGTTCCTTGTTGGGGACATTTTCCAGGAAAAATATGTTCTCAATCTTTTTTTCAGCAATATAGTCCTTTACTTTCTTTGCATAGGCGGTAGGTCTCCCTACTACAACAAGGGGAATATCAATAGAACCGATTTCAATGGCAGTTATGAGGCCAAGAAGGTTCTTCCTCTCTTCAATGGTTCCAACGTACAACATGTAATCGGATGGTAATTCATATTTTGAGAGTGCCTTTTTAATCTCCTTTTTGCCAAGTTTGCAACTGAAGATTGGATCACAACTCTGGTAAACCACATCAATTTTTTCTTCATCAATATTATAAAACTCTACAATATCGGACCTGGTCTGCCGGCTGATGGCAATGATCCTGTCAGCCTCCAGGCAGCTGTATCTGGATTTCTTCTGGTAGATCCTTCTGTCAATGGCTGGATACCAGTGCGGGAACCTCATGAATATCAAATCATGTATGCTTACAACCTTTTTCAGTTTATTATTGCCTGACCTGAAAGGGAGTTCGTTACTCAGTCCGTGATAAAGATCAATCCTGTCATTCACCAGTTTTGAGGCAAGGAGGTATGAACGCCAGAACTGGTGGAAGGAGCTGCTGATCCAGTTATCCGGAAACCTCAGGTATTGATTGGGATGCAGTTGTATGGCTTTCTGGTTCCAGTGATGCGGAATATATAGATAGTACTGGTTATCAGGATAACAGTTACTGAGCAGGTTAATTATAAGCCGGCTGTAATTACCTAACCCACTGAAGTTTGAAAAGGCTCGCTTAGCATCGAATCCTATCCTCATATAAAGTAAAGGTTTATCAGTATCTGGTTAAAACCTTAATAATTGATTGATAATTAATGTGTTGCTCAATTAAGCTTCTGAAAAAAGTCTCAGACCGATACATCATACTCCCTCAGGGCATCATTCAGTGATGTTTTAAGGTTGGTGGATGCCTTCCTCTTACCTATGATCAATGCGCAGGGTACCTGGTAATTGCCCGCCGGGAACTCTTTGGAGTAGGACCCGGGGATAACCACTGACCTTGCCGGAACCCTTCCCCGCAGCTCTGAAGGTTGTTTCCCTGTTACATCAATAATCCTGGTAGAAATCGTTAATACTACATTCGCCCCGAGAACTGCCTCTTCTTCAATCAGAACTCCCTCTACTACAATACAGCGCGATCCGATGAAGCAATTATCTTCAATAATCACCGGTGATGCCTGAACCGGTTCCAGGACCCCGCCAATGCCGACACCGCCGCTCAGATGGACATTTTTACCTATCTGTGCACATGAACCTACGGTTGCCCAGGTATCCACCAGGCTGCCCTGGTCAACATATGCACCTATGTTAACATAGGATAGCATCAGGATTACCCCTTTTGAAAGGTATGCGCCATACCTGGCAAGGGCATGAGGTACTACCCTCACCCCTAATTCTTTATATCCGGATTTCAGAGGGATCTTATCATGAAATTCTAGAGGATCCATCTCGATTGTTTCCATTTTCCTGGTAGGAAAATATAAAATAACGGCCTTCTTGATCCAGTCATTGACCTTCCATTCTCCGTTCTCTTTTTCGGCTACCCTGATCCTGCCCTTATCGAGGCCATCAATCACTTCTTCAATACTATGCTTTACATCTTCATCATTCAGCATTACCCTGTTTTCCCAGGCTTCTTCAATAACAGTTTTGTGTATGGTATACATAATAATCTCTTTATAGATCATATAATGACCTCAGATCTCAGTATAAACAAGACATTTACCTGCAAGATACTTAAATAAAAAATATACCTGCCCATCCGATAAGTAATCCAATCAGGAGGTTTATACCCTTCATGTAAATAAAACCCCTGCGTGATTCGGCAAGGAGGGGAAGAGCTCCATGCCCGTCCTGCACAATGGAATTTGCGAGGAGGGTGCTGAAAGGAATAATTCCCTGTGCAAATAATGTGATGAATACTATATGCGGCCCGGATTCCGGAATGATACCGATCGCTATTGCAATAAGCAGGATCAGCAATTGATTATTCCCTATCCAGTCCTCGATATGCATGAATTCCATTCCGGCATGAATGAAAATAAGTGCTCCGAAGGTCCACAGGAAAACTTTGAGAAAGTGTTTCCTGATAACATGTCCCCACAGATGTTTGCTTAAGAAATGATCGGGTACAGTTGATACTATAAATACTTCAATGATTGTAACCAGGAGAAAAATGATGCGCAACCAGTTCCAGGATTCGGGTCCTATCGTCCCATTTATCAGGAACAGGGCAAAAACAATACCTGAGCCTGTCAGGACAGCCCTTTCAAATGACATGTTCCTGATCTGGGGCCAGATCAGCTTCGAATCCCAACATATACAATCCGGATCATGCTGATGCAGTTTCAGATGATTGACCGGAAGGTCCATTTTAGCTTTCCCAAAAGGAAAGAGGTTCAGCAACAGACCTGATCCAACAGCAATAACAAATAAAAGCAACATGATCAACAGGGCTTTATCAGGGATCATTGCAAACATCAGGAATGCTTCATCACCGGACGTTGCAATCATAGCAGTGACCAGGGCTGCCATATTGAAGATCCTGTGGGAAAAGAGGGTAACTACAATATATACACCCAGGCATCCCGGACTTGCGCCGAGAAGAGCTGCCAGTAAGATCTGGAGAGCAGGTTTGTTCTCGAATGGCCTGATCCATGTGCCCTTGGTTTGGACTGTCAGGTATTCGATAAGCAGCATCATGATAAGTACAAATGCCGTAATGATGAGGGAGTGTTTAAAAATATCGACCAGGAACTGGAACAGGTTCTCAAAATGGATCTCTCCGCCAAGGAATCCGAGATCATGCTGCATATGACTGTGATCATGGTTCATTAAGGGATAATATTTAGTTGATTGGTATTATAATTCATGACATCAGTAGCTAATCCTGTTTCACTTTATTGAATTTGAAGATCCTGTAAGGTTTCTCTGGTACAGGATCAAAGCCATGTGTTCCCCAGGGATGGCATCGGATGATACGCCGCAATCCCAAATAGGTACCTCTGATGATACCATGTGTTCTCAGTGCTTCAATAGTATAATTGGAACAGGTGGGAATATGCCGGCAGGAGGCCGGGAGCCATGGAGAAATGATCCATTGATACAGCCTGACCGGAAAGATTGCTACTTCAATTAAAAACCTTCTGATCATAATGGTGAATAAGCATGGAAAAAGAAGAGCAAATATACTGGATATTAATCACTTCTGAAAGAACTGGAAAAGCTCATGATTTTAGTTCTTTTTAAACAAAAAATGCTAGGTTTGCATTTAGAAATAAATACTATATTTTTAGTATCGGGTTTCGCAGACTCAATCAAAAATACATAATTCAAAATAACTAATGTGAAAAAGAGTAAAGGAACAATTGCGATACTCACCGGGGGCGGTGATGTACCGGGTTTGAACCCAGCCATCAGGGCTATTACTATCCGTGCCTTACGCGAAGGATACAAGGTAATTGGTCTCAGAAGGGGCTGGGCAGGTATCCTGGAATTGAATCGCGATAAACAGGCTGATAACAGCAATAATTTCATTGAACTTACAGAAGGAATTGTTAACAGGGCAGGGCGAACAGGAGGTACTTTTCTTCATACATCAAGAACCAGGCCCAGTCATGTGCCAAAGGACGTTGTTCCTCTTCATCTCAGGGACAGCTATAAAGATGAGATAAATGATCTTACCCCGGAAATTATCAAGAACCTGGAATTCCTGGGTGTGGATTACCTGATCCCTATAGGGGGTGATGATACATTGAGTTATGGTGTCAGGATGTACCAGGAAGGGGTTAAGGTAATCGCCATTCCCAAGACCATGGATAACGATGTTCCCGGAACCGATTATTGTATAGGCTTCAGCACCTGTATCACACGGACTATCCATCTGTGCAATACGCTGCGTACTTCAGCAGGTTCTCATGAAAGGATACTGGTTATTGAAGCTTTCGGCAGGTATGCCGGTTTTACTGCCATGCTGCCGACTATGGCCGGAGCCGCAAACCGTTGTGTCATACCTGAATATAAATTCAATATTGAGCGTCTGACCGAATTACTTGTCGATGACCGCAAACGAAATACCAGTCAGTATTCCATAGTACTTGTTTCCGAAGGTGCCATGTTTGATCAGGTATCCGAGATGGTATTTGAGAATACTGAAAAAGACATGTACGGTCATGCAAAATTAGGCGGTATTGGAGACCTGATCTCTGCAAATATTAAGGAAATGTCTCCTAAATTCAATAACGGACAGAGAATAAATATTATCAGTCAGAGACTGGGGTATCTTGTTCGTGGCGGAGATCCTGATGCTATTGATTCAATTGTTCCTATGGCATATGGCAATCTGGCCCTTGACCTGATCCTGAAAGGTATTCACGGAAGGCTTGTTGTATTAAGGAACGGCCGTTATGATAACGCACCACTCGATGTTGTTACCAGCTCAAAGAAACTGGTTGATGTGAAAAAACATTATAATATTAACAGGTTGCGGCCGCATTATAAAAGTTTTGAGTTCCAGCCCCTGTTCATCATGACTGGGAGCTCGTAGGATAAGAATAATAAAAATTGTACTACATAGCTGTGCGATGTAGTACAATTTTTATTATCTCTGAATACTTTATATAATAAATCTATTTACCCACCAGGATCCATGCATCCTTAGAGACACCGGATCTTACAATCCCCAGTCCCTCAACTGCATCTCTCCAGTTATTATATGATTCAGCCGTAACAAAATTCCAGTGCCTGATGGTAAGGATCTCTGAAGTGTATCCCATTTCTGAAACTTTCGCATTATACCTCTCGGCAAATTCCGGTGTCTTGAAACTTCCCACAACCAGGTAATAAGTACCTGCCCCAACGGAGCCATAGGTGCCTCCCTTGCTGGCCAGTTCGTTCTCATAATAATTAATTATGGAATCGATCTTTGCCTGTGAGATCTGCATTATCTCCCTGAGTTCCTTCTGGTAGTCTGCCTCTTTCTGTTCCATTTCCTTCTTCAGCTGTTCCGTTACCAATTCAAGATCTTCTCCTTTCTTCAGGATCTTTTCATTAATGAATTTACATCCAGGCAGGATTAAGACAGTAATGATCAGTAAAACGATTGTTTTTTTCATAGTTATGTAATTAAGGTTAACTTACTTATCCACAAGATTATTAAAAGACAAAAGTAATGAAATTAAAATATATTTCCCCAATTATTTATTGTTGACAAGTTGTCGCAACAGTAAAATAATGAATTTCTTTCCAGAGGGACTCAGCTCCGGTGATTAAAAGGAATATCTGTAAAAAATCAGTTACTTTGTTTCACCAGTTGAACAAATAAATTTTGATTATGGCAGATATAAGTTGCAACTACCTGGGACTGGATCTGAGTTCCCCGGTAATCGTGGGGAGTTCCGGACTTACAGATAATGCTCTGAATATCAAGAAATATGATCAGTATGGAGCAGGAGCTGTTGTTTTAAAATCGCTCTTTGAAGAGGAGATCATGCTTGAGAAACAGGCAGGTATCAACCGGATGAGTTCGGGGAGTTCACTTTATCCTGAAGCTGTTGATTATTACGAATATGAAGACGCCCCCCGGGAAAGTACCTCGGAGTACCTTAACCTGATAAGAATGTTGAAAAAAGACATTAAAATACCTGTTATTGCCAGTATCAACTGCCAGACCGCCGAACAATGGACATGGTTCCCAAAAGAAGTAGAATCTGCGGGGGCTGACGCACTGGAACTGAACCTGTTCATACTCCCGACTGATCTTAACAGGGACGCTGCAGCTGTTGAAAAAGTATATTTTGACATCATCCGGACCGTCAGATCAGTTATAAATATTCCCCTGGCCATAAAGATCAGTTTCTATCATTCCAACCTGGCCCAGTTTATAGTGAGATTATCCGAATCAGGAGTCAACGGGATTGTATTGTTCAACCGTTTTTACAGTCCGGATTTCGATATAGATGAAATGACTGCCACTTCCGGGTTTATCCTTAGTAATCCGGGGGACCTGGCGCTTTCGCTCCGGTGGATAGCCATAATGTCAGACAAGGTAGGCTGCGACCTGGCTGCTTCAACCGGGGTGCATGATGGCACGGCCCTTATTAAACAATTGCTGGCCGGGGCCAATGCTGTTCAGGTAACTTCTGCACTATATAAGAACGGGGTGGAATATATCGGGCAGCTGCATAATGATCTGAGAGACTGGATGACACGGCATCAGTTCAGTTCAATTTCGTCCTTCAGGGGAAAAATGAACCAATCCAGTATTGAAAATCCTGCAGCTTATGAACGGGTGCAGTTCATGAAGTATTTCAGGGGTTACAAAGCTGAATAAATCATCTATTTGTCTATGGATCTTATTACTGATGAGTTCCGGAATGCCCTCAGGGATTATGCTTACCTGATCAACCGGTCCTACCCGAAAAGGAATATCCTTAAACTTGTTGGTGACAGATACCAGCTGACCCGTATGCAACGGCTTCTTCTGAACCGCGGGATCTTCAGACAGGGTGATATTGAACTCAGGACCAGTAAAAGAGTCAGTGCTATAAATGAACCTAAGGTATATATAGATGCCCTCAATGTATTATTCACCATTGGTAATTACCTTCTGGGGAGGATAGTCTTTATCAGTAATGACGGATTCCTGCGGGATGGAGGTGAAATTACCGGTAAACTGCACCAGGACGAATCATTTGTAAGGGCAGTTGATCTCCTTTTGATATACCTCAGCACCTGTCCTGAGCAGGAATATATATTTCTAATTGACGAACCCGTCAAGGGGAGCACTGAAGTACATCAACTGCTGATTTCCATGATCAGTGAATACAATATTAAAGGTACTGCTTCTATCGTGACCGATCCGGATGATGTCTTAATTAAAATGAGTGAGGGCCTGATCGCAACATCCGATTCAGAAATTATAGAACAGTCAGACCTTAAAGTAATCGACCTGGCCTATGAGGTGCTAACCGGCAATTTTCAGCCTGATTTTATCAACCTGGCGGATCTGCTGATTTAAAGATCTGTTAAAATACCCGCACAGGGATACCCGTATGTTACTGTACAAGATCACCTGCCCCCTCGGGCATCCAGTGAGAATCTTTTCCTTCCCATTTTATGGTACATCCTATGGGATTCGTGCGGGGTACCGAGATTTCCTTTCCCGAAGTAAGTTCAACCAGGGTCCTGTCCAGGTCGTTCACCGAAATTGAAAGGGAATCTTTCGGACTATCGGTATTCCTGCCGGTATAAACCAGCTCACGGTTTTCATTAAAGATGAATATATGAGGGGTGCGAAGAGCCCCGTATGCCCTGGCAACATCCTGTGATCGGTCATAGAGGTAAAGCCATGGGAAGCTGTACTGCTCCATCCTTTTTACCATATTATCAAAACTGTCTGAAGGATGGGTATTTGGACTGTTGGAATTGATCCCGATAAAGCGGACTCCTTTCCCGGCAAACTTATCAGCGGTCTTCCTGGTTTCTTCATCAGAACCGATCACATAGGGACAGTGGTTACATGTAAAAAAGACCACCAGGTACTTATCATCAAAATCTGTCAGTTTATAGGTTTTTCCGTCTGTTGCAGGTAATTCAAAATGAGGAGCTTTTTCTCCAGTCTGTAAGGTAAATGCCATGATTGACTCCTGTGTTAGTAAATAATCAGATACAAAATTATTTAAAATTATTCTAAATAACAAGTTTTCACCTCAATCCTGCTGCCTGGTTCTGACCTGTACCCTTATGCCGGGTTTTCAGATGAGCTCCAGCTCAGACAGGCATGATTTGATCCTCTTCCAGGTTCTATCTATGTCATTGTCCAGTCCCACTGAGAACCGTGTCAGTCCAATGCTCAGTCCCATCTCTTTCTGGATCTCTACCGGGATCTCGGAGGATGTGCTTTTCCCGGAACAGCTGAAAAGTGTTTTAAAGTAGCCCAGGCTAACGGCCAGGTATCCCACATCCCTTTCCTGCATCAGCTGCATCAGTTCATTAGATTTCTCCTGGGTCCCTACATCAACAGCCAGCATGCCACCGGCTCCGAATTCACTGTTACAGAGCTTATTATACAATTCATGATCCTTATGGGACGTCAATCCCGGATATATGACATTAAGTCCCGCCTCCTCGAATTTGTTTGCCAGGTACAGGGCATTATGGCTGTGCTGTTTCATCCTGATATGAAGGGTATGCAGGTTTTTAAGAATGGAGGATGACCTCATGGGATCGAGCACGGGCCCGAGTAACATGGCAGTCCCGGTATTCACATCAGACAGGGAATTAATGAAATCTGCCGAACCGCAGATTGCCCCGGCCACACAATCATTTTTACCGTTGACAAATTTTGTCATACTGTAAACAACAATATCAGCTCCAAGTGCTGCAGGAGATATCAGCATGGGGCTGAAAGTATTGTCTACCAGCAGCTTGACAGAATGTTCGTGGGCAATATCTGCCAGGGAGGGTATATCGGAGACCTGTAACAGCGGGTTGGTCAGGCTTTCTGTATAGATCAGCTTTGTGTTGGGCCTCATGGCCTTTTTTACACTTTCCAGGTCGCTGATATTGACAAAACTAACCTCAATGTTGAATTTGGGCAGGTAATTTTTTAGAAAGGCAAATGTACCGCCATAGGTTGTCACACTGGTAATAATATGATCACCGGTATTACAAAGCTGCAGTATGGAACAGGTGATAGCAGCCATTCCTGAGGCGGTGATCCATCCTGATTCAGTTCCCTCCATGGCGGCCATGGCATCGGCCAGGTATTTATTGCTGGGATTCCAATGCCTGGAATACAGGAAACAACCTTCTGTTTCCCCATGGAAGGTATCTTCCATAGTATCAGCTTGCATAAAGGTATAGGTAGAAGAGTCTGTAATGGAAGGATTTACTCCACCAAATTCTCCGAACTGATGAAGGTCCTGTATTTTTCCGGGAGGATCAGCTTTCATTTTTATTGGTTTAAGTTAGTATTCAGCATCAATTGTGAAAAGTTAGTAAATTCTGACTTAAAATTTTTCCTGTTTTCAGGCATATTATAAATCAGGATAATTGAGACACCTTACGGCAATAAGGAATTTCAGTTCAGGGAACGGGATATTCACTTAACGATAACAAAGGGGCATAATGTAAGGCAACCTCAATATGCCCGTGCACCTCTATTGTAAAGGAGCTTAAGCAGAGAACAGAAATACATGGATGCTGCCTCCCAGTTGATGGAAGAATAATTATTCCTTTTTGTATTTCTCATTTCGCTGATCCTGGATAACACCACTCCAGTTCAGGCCGAAGCTGAAATCATATGTGTTTCCTTCTGAATCCACATAGGGGATCATATCAAACGGCACATCCTCCATCTGGGTTTCAACGGTTGTCATGTCTGCAGGCATCTGCAGGGGTAACAGACCTGATGGTTCTGCTGTTCCTGATACCACATCTAGAA
>CAZILN010000062.1:0-31929 GCA_964540005.1 uncultured Bacteroidaceae bacterium
AGGGATGGGTATAACGGTTACCTGGCCGATCCGGATAATATTAATTCCATGTCCTCTGTTATGATTAAGGCACTTGAAAATCCTGTTCCCAGGGAACATGTTGCTGAAACCTCAGCCAGGATGAGCTGGGATAATTATGCGGGGTCTATCCTGTAACATACTGTTTCTGCATTCAGTCCGCAAAATGCTGCAACGGCATTCAGTCCGCAAAATGCTGCAACGGCATTCAGTCCGCAAAATGCTGTAACGGCATTCAGTCCGCAAAATGCTGTAACGGCATTCAGTCCGCAAAATGCTGTTTCAGCATGCCTGCCACCTTCCTGTCAACAGGATGGGTAAGATCCTCCGGTGATAATTCCTCAATTGATTTCCATCTGAAGGATTGCTGAGGGTCCTGCTCTTCAAAATCAAAGGCTTCGTCGGAAATCCTGAAATTTATATCTTGTTTAAATTCAGCAAGATAGTATATGCTTATCAGCTGGTGATCCGGATAGAACAGGGCTTTCTGGAAATAGTCCGTAGTATAAAAATGACCCAGGATGGTAATCTCCTGTCCGAATTCCTCAAGGGCCTCCCTCCTGAGGCAATCAAGGGTCCCCTCACCGAACTGCAGTCCCCCGCCCGGAAATTTCGTCATATAGCTTTTCTTGAAATATTCGTCACTTAAGAGGATCTCGCTGTCCTTGTTTATGATCAGGGCGTAAACGCGCAGGTTGAAATGTTTTATCATAGCTGCTGATTAATATATTCAATGACGGGGCCCCTGTCCTCAGGGGAGAACCATTTGACAGCCCTGTCCTTCCGGAACCAGGTCAGTTGCCGTCGCGCATACCTGCGGGTATTTCTCTTGATCAGCTCTGCAGCCTCCTCCAGTGACAGTTGCCCGTCCAGGTACTGAAAGATCTCCTTATAGCCCATGGTATTCAGGGCATTGGTATGCCTGTATTGCTCCAGGGACTTAGCTTCCTCAACAAGACCGGATCCAATCATCCCGTCTACCCTCCTGTTAATCCGTTCATAGAGCAGTTCCCTGTCTGTATTGAGTCCAATCTTAATAATGTTAAAGGTACGTTCCTGTTTTTCCTGTTTAAGAAAGGCTGAATATGGTTTCCCCGTCATATAGTATATCTCGAGGGCTTTCAGTATCCTGTTCGGATTGTTCAGATCCACAGTTCCGTAATAGCCGGGATCTATCCGTTTTAATTCGCAGCGTATGCCCTCCAGTCCATGCTCCCTGTATTGCTCAATCAGCTGATCCCTTATTCCGGTGTCAATATCAGGGAATTCATCAATTCCATGACAGACAACATCGATATACATACCCGATCCGCCGCACATAAAGACAAGATCCATCCTTTTAAACAATGAGTCCAGCAGTTCAAGGGCCTGCTTCTCGAACATGCTTACATTGAAATAATCGTTTACGGACAGCTGCCCGATAAAATGATGCCTGATTTCCTGCAGGTGATCCGGGGAGGGTACGGCGGTCCCGATTCTGAGTTCCCTGTAAAACTGCCGCGAATCTGCAGAAATGATCTCGGATCCGTAATACCCGGCCAGTGAAACGCTGAGATCAGTTTTTCCTGCTGCAGTGGGACCAAGGATGATTACCAGATGTTTATTCTTCATTCAGATTCTGTCATCGAGATCCGGGGAGTCTAAACCGAAAGAATCAAATCCTTCAATATCCAGGAAATCATTATCCAGGAATGTGTCGAAGTCTTCGGGATCAAATCCCAGGTCTTTGTCAATAAATATCTGGTCCATCAATATTTGTTGCGGTGGCTTGCCTTTGGCGTATGAACATAATGGGTAGGTCTCAGAATCAACTGCCTCCTTGATCTCAACCACTTCGATAAAGAACGCCCTGTCATTGAAAAAGTCAAATACATACAGGAGTTTTTGCTTCAGGTTCCCTGCATGCTTCTGTATTGATTCCTTATCCATGAAAAGCAGTTTATGGGATTCCTCATCCGATATCCCGACCAGCGTTATCTCCTGGAGTTTCTCCCAGTTGTCATCGCAGATAAAAAAGGAAGCAACCTGTGATTTATCGTAGCAGAGGTTATTCTGAATCGCTACATGAAGGTCATAAAAACTCTGATCAGATTTTATCTCAAAATCTCTGCGGAACTTATCCAGTTCGTCTGATATCAGCCGGAATACGGATACCATCAGATCAGTTTTTACCCAAGTTAAGCAAAAATTTTAATGTATCAACATTATCTGCATAATCCCAGAGTTCGGGTTTTTGTGAGAGGCCGAAATCCAGGACAGGCACATGCAGGGTTTCCTGTGAAAGTATGCACTGAATTGAGTCGTTTTCCGGACTTATTTTCAGTTTCAGTTCATCCCGTGATCTATAGCTTTCGTAATGCAGGGTGGCAATGGGACTGCTGACAGCCTGGTCCTGTCTTACAATCAGGAAACCATTGTCGAAATGCGGTATTTTATTCAGCAGGTGTATTGACCGCTGGTAGTCGTAGTTGTTCCTGTATTTATTATGATCTTCCAGCTGCCTGTATTTTTCAATGGCTCCGAAGAAGTGGTCAAAATTATAATTTTCAGGTACAAACAGCTTCGAAACATTCCTGCATCCCAGTCCGAAGTACAGGAATATATCATCAGACAATTTCTCAAGATCCGATGGGGATTCATGGCCTGATAATACTGCGATCCCGTTGCGGTTTCTCCTGAATATATGGGGTCGCTGACTGAAGTAGTAATCGAAATACCGGTGGGTATTATTGCTGCCTGTTGCAATGATCGCATCGCAGCCGGCAAGACTGTCCTCTGTAAACCGGATGAATTCCCGGAAGCCTGGATTTATACTTATGAGCCGGTCTGCCAGCATGGGAAGAAGCAAGCTGTCGCGCGATGACAGCTTGCCTGTAAAAATATGTCCGCTTGCCAGGACCGACAGAAAATCGTGCATCCCTACCAGGGGAAGATTGCCTGCCATCACAACTCCCACTTTAGCTATCCTGGCAGGAGTAAGGTCTTTGCTGTTATATCCGGATATCCAGCGCTCTAAATAAGGTTTTTTAAGGACCCTGGCAATCTCCGACAGGGCAAAGATCTGGTTAGTCCGGGTAAACCATGAATTTTCCTCTTCTGCCTTCCTGACAGCCTGATCCATTGACGCGGCAGCATCAGTCGATGGATCTGCCGGCTGAGCAAGATATTCTTCAAGATAATGGCCTAAGCCGGAAAAACCGGCCAGGCGTTCCTGCAGTTCCATGGTTATACCGGTTCTTCTGCCGGTGAACTACCGGGACAATTAATAATTGATGATATTATCCCAGGGTATGGTACTGAACAATGTCCCGAGAGTAGCCCCGACCACTATCATATAAATAATACCGATCATTATAAGCAATCCGGATATTACAATACCGATTATTGCACAGATCTTTCCGGCATTCAGATTCTTGGCCGAGGATTCGGTGTATTTTTCGGGTGCTTCATTGTACACGGCCTGTGCTTTTGATGCCAGCGCAAGGGCTATGATACCCAGTGTCAGTCCGACAAAAGCGATGAAGCCGCAGCACCAGCTGGTAACAATAGCGAAAATACCCAGGACAAGTACCGCTGTTGCATTGGGAACGGGTATTTTCTGGACAGGAGTCTGTTCCGGAATAGCTTGATGTTGAAGGTCAGTGTTTTCGGGAGTTTCCATAATTAGGTTGTTTTATACAATACGCAGTGCGTATTGGGTTAAAAAAATAGAATGTAAATATAATGCAGGACAATAATAGCTGAATTGGTTATAAACAAATACTTCAAAATGGCCGCGCCGTGCCTGAACCTGAAAATAAGATGCAGTCCGAGAAAGCCGAACATCAACAGAATGGGTATCAGGGCCGGGTACATTATGATGCTTTCTATTATATTACCTTTCAGCAGGGCAATGATAGCTCTCTGCAGTCCGCAACCGGCACAGTAGGTCCCGGTATGCTCCTTGAAGCTGCAAGTCCCCATGTTGGATTCAAGAAATTCTGCAAGCCTCCTGAACATAGAATATCTTTTTACTGTTTCTGTTTGATCAGGTTCAGTGCCGAACCCGCCCTGAACCATTCGATCTGCTTTTCATTATAACTGTGATTCACCGGGAATTCATCCTTTGTACCGTCCTGGTGATTCAGAACAATTTTCAGGGGGATGCCCGGGGAGAAGTCCTTCAATCCTGTAATATCAATACGGTCATCTTCACGGACCAGGTCATAATCATCCTTATTGGCAAAAGTAAGTGCCAGCATGCCCTGCTTTTTTAGGTTTGTTTCATGTATCCTGGCAAAGGACCTTACCAGCACTGCTCTCACCCCCAGGTTCCTGGGTTCCATGGCGGCATGCTCACGGGAGGATCCTTCCCCGTAATTTTCATCACCAATGATAACCGAACCGGTTGACCTCGACAGGTAATCACGTGCCGTATCGGGCACCGGCTGATATTGCCCGGTATACTGGTTTTTCACATGGTTTGTCTTCTGATTATACGAGTTGACAGCCCCTATCAGCAGGTTGTTGGAAATATTATCAAGATGCCCGCGGTACCTGAGCCAGGGTCCGGCCATGGAAATATGGTCTGTGGTACATTTACCAAGGGCCCTGATGAGGAGTACCAGGCCTTTCAGGTCTTCACCCTTCCAGGGTTCAAAGGGGCTCAGCAGTTGCAGCCGCTCGGAATCTTTTTTAACATTGATGGTAATGCCGTTACCGTCTTCGGCAGGCGCCTGGTAACCATTGTCTTCCACATCAAATCCTCTGGACGGCAGCTCAAGGCCCTGGGGTTCCTTTAACATCACTTCTTTACCGTCTTCGGTTTTCAGGCTGTCCTTTACAGGATTGAAAGTCAGGTCCCCAGCAATAGCCAGGGCGGTGACGATCTCGGGCGAGCTTACGAAAGCATAGGTGTTGGGATTCCCGTCATTCCTTTTGGCAAAATTCCTGTTGAATGAGGTAATGATCGAGTTCTTTTCCTGCTTATCCGCACCATGACGGGCCCATTGGCCTATGCACGGACCACAGGCATTGGCGAGTACTGTTCCGCCAATTTTTTCAAAAACCTCCAGCAGGCCGTCTCTCTCAATCGTATACCTCACCATCTCCGAACCGGGAGTAACGGTAAATTCAGACCGTGCCTTCAGTCCCAGTTCCAGTGCCTGCCTTGCTACCGAGGCCGAGCGGGTTATGTCCTCGTAGGATGAGTTGGTACAGGACCCTATCAGTCCGACCTCCAGGCGCTGTGGATAATCATTTTCTTTAACAGCATTTGCAAATTCAGACAGTTTCCAGGCCTTATCAGGTGTAAAAGGCCCGTTAATGTGAGGCTCCAGTTCGGAGAGATTAATTTCAATGAGCTGATCGAAGAAGCTGTCAGGTTCCCTGTAGATTTCCGGATCGGCCCTCAGGTGCCCGGCAACTGCATCGGCCATCTCAGCGACCTCGGTACGGCCTGTACCTCTCAGATAATCAGACATTTTCTCATCATACCCGAACAGGGAGGTCGTAGCACCAATCTCTGCACCCATATTACAGATTGTTCCTTTGCCGGTGCAGGAAATGGTTTTCGCCCCCTCACCGAAATATTCAACTATACACCCTGTTCCTCCTTTGACCGTAAGTATCCCTGCAACTTTCAGTATGACATCCTTGGCCGAAGTCCATCCGCTCAGTTTTCCCGTCAGCTTTACGCCAATCAGTTTCGGGAATTTCAGTTCCCAGGGCATGCCTGCCATGACATCTACTGCATCAGCCCCTCCGACACCTATGGCGACCATTCCCAATCCGCCCGCATTTACGGTATGAGAATCAGTACCTATCATCATTCCGCCGGGAAATGCATAATTTTCCAGTATTACCTGGTGTATGATACCTGCTCCCGGTTTCCAGAAGCCAATGCCGTACTTACTGGATACGGAGGCCAGGAAATCAAACACCTCGCTGTTTAGCTGGCGGGATAACTTCAGGTCCTGCCTGGCCCCGTCTTTTGCCATGATCAGGTGATCACAGTGCACTGTTGAGGGAACGGCTACCCTGGGTTTCCCGGCTTGCATGAACTGCAGGAGGGCCATTTGTGCCGTTGCATCCTGCATGGCTATCCGGTCAGGATTAAAATATACATAGTCCTCACCTCTCTTAAAATCAGAGAGTTCTTGCTCCCGGTCAAGGTGTGAGAAAAGGATCTTTTCAGTAAGTGTAAGTGGCCTGTCAAGGATCTTCCTGAAGTTATCAAGACGCCCTGGAAGCTCCTGGTAGACTGAGCGGATCATTTTGAGATCAAATACCATAGTGATGTAATTTAAATTAATTGTGTAATTTTATCAAAATTCATTAAATCTTTCTGAATATAAAAACAAATGCGGGGATTTCTAAATCTGTTTCGGGAGAATGTAAGGATTAGCAGCAAATCCATCAGGGCAAATATGGTCCGTGCTGTACTGACGATGACCATTATTGCTTTCGGGATCATGGCACTGATTGGAATACTCACAGCTATTGATGCCATGAAGGGATCTATCACATCAGAATTTGCCAGGATGGGAGCGAACACCTTTACCATAGAAAGCAGGAGCATGAATGTTCATATCGGGAATAAGAGATACCGCCGGAAAAACCATGCTTATATCAATTACAGGCAGGCACAACAGTTCAAGTATCAATTCGAATTCCCTGCCACCGTTTCTATCTGGACGTTTGCTTCATCAATTGCCACGGCCAAATACAAATCCCAGAAAACCAATCCTAATATACAGGTGATGGGTACCGATGAGAATTACCTGTCTTCAGCCGGGTATGAGATTGACAGGGGGCGTAATTTTTCTGCCCTGGAAGTGATGATGAACAGGAATTATGCAGTGATTGGTCAGGATGTGGTGAAAGATCTCTTTTTAAATAATGAGGATCCCATAGATAAGATCATCAGCATTGGTAGCGGGAAATATAAAGTGATAGGTGTCCTTGCCCAGAAAGGATCAGGGATGGGGGGTGGTGGTGACAGGATCTGTATTCTGCCCTATACCAATGTCCGGCAATATTTTTCCCGTCCGCAGATGAGGTATTCCATCAATGTGTCTCCGCAAAATGAAGCCTTGCTTGATGCTGCCATAGGGGAAGCAGAGGGGGTTTTCAGGCAGGTCAGGAGGCTGGATGTTTTTGATGAATCGGATTTTAACATTACCAAGTCGGACAGTCTTGCCAACATGCTCATTGAGAACCTGGCATTTATAGCTATTGCTGCAACCTTTATAGGGATCATCACATTGTTCGGGGCGTCGGTGGGACTGATGAATATCATGCTGGTGTCGGTAACTGAAAGGACCCGGGAGATTGGGATCAGGAAAGCGATCGGGGCCAAATCAAAGGTAATTAAACAGCAATTCCTTTTTGAAGCCATCATGATCGGACAGATGGGCGGACTCATAGGCATCCTGCTTGGTATCCTGATCGGAAATATTATTTCCATGGTCATTGGCTCGCCTTTTATTATACCGTGGGCCTGGATCATTATGGGGATAATCCTGTGTTTCCTGGTAGGTATTATTTCAGGATACTTCCCTGCCCGGAAAGCCAGCCGGCTTGATCCCATTGTAGCGCTCAGACATGAATAGAAAAAAATCTCTTATGAAAAACCTGGAGATGGAAGGAACTAAAACAACTGCTGAAGTACTTCTGAATGCAAAGACAGGTGAACTGAAATTCAGCGGGCGATCCATCCCTGAAGATCCGGGTACCTTTTTTACCAGGATCCTTGAGTGGATGGAAGAGTATTTTCAAAGTGGAGATAAGGGAGCTGCCGCAGAGTTTAACCTGGAATATGTGAACAGCGGTTCATCGAAGTATTTCCTGGAGATCATCCGGATGGTGAATGACAACCATCTGAAAGGAAAGGAGAGCAAGATCATCTGGCTGCATGAAGAGGATGATGAGTCCATTCAGGAACTGGGTGAGTTGTACCAGAGTACAGTGGAACTTCCGTTTGAAATTAAAGATATTATATTCTAAGATAGCCGGCGGCATTTTTTCTTTTGCGGAATATTGTTATTATTGTACAGCGAAAGTACCGAATGAAAAAACTAATACTACTTGGCTTCTCACTGATGATCACCGGGCATCTGGCTGCGCAGAATGATTTGTTTGAACGTATTACCAGTATTAATCCCGCTGCCCTGGACCAGGAAGTAACCGACAGCCTGTCAGGGGTAGGAGCGGATGATTCTAATGCTACCTGGATACATTATTATCACAAGGGAAAAAGCAGCCTGAAAATATTTCCCAATCCGGCAGTTGACTGGATCAACATACAGTTTATCGTCGAGCACGGACAGGGCATACAGCTGGACCTTTTTGATATTACCGGCCGCAGGATCAGCAACCTGATCAGTCATTACATCCCCCAGGGTGAGTTTGTCCATTCAGTGCATATTTCTGACCTGGAGCTGAATCCGGGCATTTATCTCATCCGCCTGCAGGTGTATTCCTCTTATTTCACCAAGAAGATTATTATTAATTAATAGGATATTAAAACGCCGCTACATAGCTTCGTACTGCTAGGTGTCTTATATAATATACTTTAATGGGATATTTAACGCTGCTATATAGCTTCGCGATATCAGGCAGCTTATAAATATCCCATTAAATCATATAGGGGGGATGGTAGACGCCGCTACATAGCTTCGCAATGTCAGGCGGCTTATTTAATATCCTATTAATCATATAGGGGGGATGGTATACGCCGCTACATAGCTTCGCAATGTCAGGCGGCTTATAAATATCCTTGAATAATTTTTTTCAATGTGCTTTAATCCAGGTCAAGACATATCTTTATATTGTCTTTTGTTTTTTCAATAAGTTCTGAAGGTAATTTCCCAATTCCTTTTATCAGTCTTTTATTATCAATTGCCCTGATTTGATCAATCATTATATCGCAGTCCTGATGAAGATTTGTCATGCCTTTTTTTAAATGGACTCTCAATATCTCACTGCCTTTTTTAATATTGGTAGTAATCGGACATATAATGGTTGAGGGATGAGGAATTTTATTTAAAAGATCTGTCTGTAATACCAGTACAGGTCTGGTTTTACCGGATTCGGTGCCTATCTGCGGATTCAGGTCAGCTATCCATATCTCAAATTGTTTAATCTTCATAATCAATCTCCTCGAAATCTTTAAGGATATTCATAGAATCTTCTTTTACCAAACCGGATTCCTTTTCCAGGATTTTTTGCAGAATTTTTCTTCGATATAGTTTATTGTAATAATCGATTGCTTCATTGATATAGCGATTACGGGGTTTCTTGATTTTTGTAAGAATTTTCTCAGTCTCACCATAGATATGATCATCCATTTTAAGTGAAATGTTCTTCATAGCATTTGATTTTGTATATCACAAAGATATATATTATTAAGATATACTTCAAGTATATGCCTGATCTTTTCATTCAAGAGTACATGCATATTAATTCCGCAGGCTGATTGTTCAGGATGCAAGCAAAAAAAAGCCGTCCCGGATCGGTCCGGGACGGCTTTAGATTTTTCTATTTATGGTGCATTAAAATAACTTCTCAGCCAGGTCTACTACCCTGCATGAATATCCCCATTCATTATCGTACCATGACAGAACCTTGACAGTTTTGCCAATAACCATGGTGCTGAGTGAATCGAATATGGAGGAATGCGTATTGTGGATAACGTCTACCGAGACTATTGGGTCCTCTGTATACTCAAGTATGCCTTTCATGGGTCCCTCAGCTGCTTTTTTCATGGCGGCATTGATCTCTTCCCTGGTGGCTTCAGTTTTGAGAATGGCAACCAGGTCAATCAGTGAACCGGTAGGGGTCGGGACCCTGATGGCCAGTCCGTCCATTTTACCGTTCAGTTCGGGTATTACCTTACCTACTGCTTTTGCAGCTCCTGTGGTTGTAGGTATCTGGGAAACGGCAGCAGACCTGGCTCTCCTCAGGTCTGAATGCGGACCGTCAAGAACCATCTGGTCGTTGGTATAGGAGTGTATGGTTGTCATGAAACCGGATTCAATGCCAAATGTATCATTCAACACCTTGACTACAGGGGCCAGGCAGTTGGTTGTACAGCTGGCGTTTGATACGCACTGGTCTTCAGGCCTGAGCATGTCATCATTAACACCAAGGACGATCATATTGTCTATCTGGTCTTTTGCAGGTACGGTAAGGATCACTTTCCTGGCACCGTTTTTCAGGTGGTCTCCGTAACCTCCTTTGGGACTCTCTTTTGCCCTGAATACCCCGGTTGATTCGATGACTACATCGGGTGTGCCGCCTGCCCAGGGTATGTTAGCCGGACTTCTTTCTGCCGATACGACAGTTTTGTGCCCGTTTACAATTATCCCTTCTTCATCATAGGTCACTCCGGGATAGAATCCCTGGGTAGAATCATATTTTAGAAGATGTGCCAGAGTCTTTGTGTCTGTAAGGTCATTAATACCAACAACTTCCATATCAGGTCTTTCAAGAGCAAGTTTGAATACATTTCGCCCTATCCTTCCGAAGCCGTTAATTCCAACTTTTATATTTGCCATTTTAGATTGATTAAAGTTAAACTCGTTTGATTTTGGAAATGCAAAAGTATAGATTAATAATCAAATCATCAAACAAAAAAACTTATAATGGGGATCAGTATGTCAGATCGTCTTCATCGATAATTCCACGGGCATCAAACACCTTTCCGAAACGGTACGAAACGAACATGCCCACAAAGATAAAATCGTTTTTCTCGGTGGCCATTATAGGGATCTTTTTCGGATATATATCTGCAACCACTCCTGCCTCCAGGGCATGAAGGCTGATATTACTCTTGCTGTATTCAAACATGAATCCGAATTTTGCATAGGCTCCGGGCACAATGGATATCTCATCCAGCCCTTTAAAGAAGGATGCTTTGCCATAAATGTACCCGTGTATGGAATTATCGAATTTCACAGTTTCCAGCAGGAGTTCATTACCACTGATCTGGTAGACCACTTCATAGTAAATCGGTTTAAGGATGCCTATAGAGGGACCAAAAGAATGGAAGCGCCGCACGGATATCCCGCCCCTGTCAACCTTGCGGAACAACTCCACCTGCTTTCCGTATCCTGCCCTGATATTGAAGAAATTGTTTGTTTTGCCGAATATGTAGCTCCTGTTGGCAGAATATATATCCGAGCTTACCTTGATTTCCTTCTGGTGCTTGATGTTGTTTATAGTTCCTTCGAAGATGGTTTTATGCCTGGCATTGATCCTTTTGGCATACCTCCCGTTAATTCCTATTCCGTTTGTATTGAGATGGAATGCGACAGATTTTTCGTTCCTGTAGAATATTGGTGACTGCCCGGCTATTTCACCCTGTGAAAATGCCGGGGTGCTTATTATAAATAAAAGTACCGTTATTGCTAAGCCATTCTTCATTTTAAACTACAACTGCTGTCAGGGTATCAAATAAATAACGGGGCAATACATTTTAGCGTATATGCCCCGTCCATTTTGTATGTTAGTTCCAGGCTTACAAGTCTTCTGATAAATACCCGCAAGGTTTTAACGATGCGTATGACTTGCCCCGGATAATAATCAACTTGTGCTCTCAGGCTGCTCCGTATCAGCATCAGCGTATGCCGGACAAAGCTTATGGCTGCATGATCCTAACGCGAGTCCGACAAGCAGGATAAAAGCCACAACTATTAATCTTAATTTCTTCATCATGCGGAAATTAATATTCAATGAGCGATAAATTTACAACTTTTTTTTAATTAGCCACTGTTATTAAGATGTTAAATTAACGATTTCTGCGGTAAAATGTTGCTTTCGTCCGCTAAAAATCCCTTATCTCCCGGTGGTCCAGGGCGCTCCCATCTCATTCAGTTTTTCTTCTAATACCTTCACCCGGGATCTGGATTCTTCGATCTTTTCCAGCACTGCAGGTAATTCTTCCATGATGATCTGCAGGTTATCTTTCTGGCTTTGAGTAACATCGGAAGTGGATGCATAGGATGCATATACCACAGCTCCTAACCTGCTGTTCAGTGACACCGGTCCGGGTGGAGTTTCTTCCCTGCTTGCCCCGGCACTGTACCCGTTAAAAATAAAAAGTACCTCATTAAGCTCCTGTACGATCTTATCTGCCTGATCCATTAAGTCCCTTGGTGCTCCCGGCATATGGAGGAGGGTTTGTTTGATCTGATGTGCCTTCTTCAGCTGGAATTCAGCAGAATTTTCAGCAGATGTCATGCTTATTGTCAGCCTGGATACCTCCTGGTTGAATGCCACTACCGCTGCACGGTCTTTAGCCGGCAGGCTTGTAATATTCAGGGCTTCTGCTTTAAATTCAACCGGATCGATCAGCTTGCTCAGCTTTCCGTTTTCACTCAGGTGCAGGCCAATTTTATATGTCCCCGGCATGGCAAAGTATCCTCCCCCCCTGCGGGCGAAGGGGTTGAACTCTGTTATATTTTCGCTCGATTGCCTGGGTGAGTCATAGCTCAGATCCCAGGCGAACCTCTTGATCCCTTTAGAAGGTTTCTGAATTATCCTCCTGATCTCATTGTCGTCCTGGTCGTATATGGTGAATAATAAATAGGCCGGTTCCTGGCTCTGTTCGGCTCTTAATTCCTCCACGCCGGGTTGGGGAATGGGCTTTTTATCCTTGAACAAATCCTTTTCTTTTTCCTGTCTTTGTTCTTTGAGCGATTTGGGTGCCTCTTTCAGGCAGTAGGTAAACACTGCCCCGAATTCAGGATTATCTGAAGAATACAGCGTTGCTCCCTGTCCGTATTTGCCCCCGGTCCGGACAAACATTTTTGCGTCCTTGACAGGAAATATATGTGCGTCTTTTTCAAGTATATCCTTACTGAAATTTCTCAGGGGTGTATAGTCGTCCAGGATGTAGAATCCCCGTCCGAAAGTGGCGATGACCAGGTCATTCTCCCGCTGTTGTATCACAATATCCTTGACCGCAACGTCGGGTAATCCGGATGACAGCTCCACCCACTCCTTGCCGCCATCAATGGTGAAGTAAGCACCGAATTCAGTTCCGGCAAACATCAGGTCCTTATTGATAAAATCCTGTTCGATGGTAAGAACACTTCCATTGTCAGGAAGGTTATTTGCAATGGATGTCCAGGTCTGCCCCTTGTCAGTGCTTTTCAGAATATAAGGTTTAAAATCATCCCTTTTGAGGTTATTGAATGAAGCATAAACCACATCGGCATCAAACCTGTCAGCATGGATATCACTTACATAGGTATTGGCCGGTATGCCGGGAAATGACTTGATCTGCCTCCATTGCCCTCCGGCATCCTCCGTGACAGAGATCACTCCGTCATCTGTGCCCACAAACAGGAGGTCTTCCTGAACGGGTGATTCAACCAGTGATACAGCCATGCCGAAAAGGGAAGTAGACCTGTCTTTTACGACGGCGTCTATGCTCCAGTAATGATCCATTACCGGCCAGGTGTTCCGGTCAATCTTTGCCGTAATATCATCCGAGATCACCTTCCAGTTGTTTCCCCTGTCATCGCTTCTGAAAACCTTGTTGGCGGCTGTATAGATCCTTGTGCCTGAATGCGGACTTACAATCAGGGGGGTGTCCCAGTTCCATTTATAGGTATCCTCATCCTTTCGCGGTACGGGCCTGATCTGCACGCTTTCCCCGCTTTTCCGGTCGTATCGTGCCATGTTACCGTACTGGGATTCGCAATAGATAATATCCGGGTTACCGGGATCGACAGCCACCCAGAACCCGTCACCGCCTTTAATAGCCTTCCAGTCTTCATTGGTAACTCCTGCCTCGCAGGTATTCATCGAGGGTCCGCCCAGGGTATTGTTATCCTGTGTACCCCCGTATACATTGTAGAAAGGATAGTCATTATCCACCATGACCCTGTAAAACTGGGTTACCGGCAGGTTTGATTTGAAATGATAGTTGCTTCCTCCGTCGTATGTTTCGTAAATACCCCCGTCACCACCTATCATGAAATGTTCGGTATCGTCGGGATCTATCCACAGGGCATGATCATCGACATGCCTGCCGCTGAGTCCAAGTGTTGTCCATGTCCTACCACCATCCCGGGTAACTGCGGACACGGTTTCGACCGAATAGACCACATCCTCATCAACCGGGTCGCAGTAAATTTCGTTATAATACTGCCCGCTGCTGTGATGGTCGCTCATCTTGCTCCAGGATTCGCCCCTGTCGGTTGAGCGGTAAAAACCACCCTCATCTTCCCTTGCCTCTATTATCAGGTATACATAATCCGGGTTTACAGGTGACACATCCAGTCCCATACCTCCTTTTTCACCATCGGGAAGTCCCTTTGTGATTTTCCTCCAGGTCTCACCCCCGTCGGTTGATTTATAGAAGGCGGATTCGGGTCCGCCACCAATTTTTGTATATACATGCCTTCTTCTCTGCTCGGAGGTGGCATACATGATATCCGGCCGGGCCGGGTCAATGACCACATTATTTACGCCGGTATGTTCACTTATGTCGAGCACCTTGTTCCAGGTCTTTCCCCCGTCTTTTGTCTTGTACAATCCCCGTTCACCGCCCGGTCCCCATACGGAACCTTCGGCAGCCACGAATACTATATCCGGGTTCCTGGGATCTATTACTATCCCTCCAATCTGTCTTGATTCCTTTAAGCCCATGTTTTTAAATGACTTGCCGCCATCCATGGATTTCCATACCCCGTTACCGTAACCCAGGGCACGCTGGTGGTTGTTCTCACCGGTGCCTACCCAGACAACATTATGATTACCGGGATCCATGGTGACCACTCCTGTGGAGTAAATGCCGTTGTTATCAAATACCGGACTGAAGGTGATACCGGCATTGGTTGTTTTCCACAGATGCCCGGAGGCAACCGCTACATAATATTCCTTGGGATTACATGGATTAACAGCAAAGTCAGCTATTCTTCCGGAGGTAAATGCCGGACCGATTGATCTCCATTTGAGTCCGGAAAAAGTACTGCTTTTAAGTGAATCGCTTTTGGTGGTTTCAGTATCTTTCTTGTTTTTCTGGGCTTGAGCATCAGGTAATGCCAGGATAAGCACCATAAGCAATACAGAGAGATACCGAAGCAGGGGAATGCTTGAAGATTTCATTTTTCTGGATTTTTAAATTTAAGCTCATGCAATTAAGAAACTTTTTTTTAAAATCCATAGAAGGCGGGTATGTTGTTTGACCGTTACCCGCCCGGTCCGCATACCGGGCGGGTAAAACCTGTTACTCAGCTTTAATCAGAATATTAATATAGAGGTAGTCCAGGGTTGTCATAAACAACAGGTAGGTACCATCCGCCACATGCTCCAGGTTGATTTCAACCGGCGTGGATTGTATATCAGAATGTTCAGCTTCCAGCACAGGCTGTCCGTTAAGATCAAACACTGAAATGCGTGCAGGTCCGCTGATCTGGTGGCTTGCGGGGATGGTAAATATTCCCGTTCCCGGGTTGGGTACAATCTGCAGTTCCCTGGCACCTGGCAGCAGAAATCCATCGGGCTGGCTGCTGATATCTGCCGTCATTCTCGGGGCAATGTACAGGCCGGAGCCGGTTTCAAGGAGGATGCCCCTGAGGGTGGCAAAGACCGGGATCAGGGTTCCCGGCAGGCCGTCATCAAAGAAGGATACCCTGCAGCTGACGGAATCGCTTCCCTGGCTGATAACATAGTCCGTATCAGCCTGGAAATCCTCTCCGGATCCGGTAAAGCGGACGTTCCTGATGGTTATGAGCATGGATCCATAAACATCGGGTCTCTGCAGCACATCCCGGATCAGCAGTTCTATGGCCCTGACCTCTCCGGCCGGTTCCGGCAGCAGGGTAAATTCCCTGTCGGGCCGCAGGCAGCTGATGCCCTCATAGAGGTCCGCATACCCGGCCACATCCGTAAGAATATCCCCGATCTCCAATCCGGTTGCATCATAGCCTGAAAGACAAACTGCCAAACCCGCCGTACTGTCCTGGATAAATACCAGGCTGTCATGTATGGCCGTTACATATGCTTCTCCTGCATAGAGTATCAGTCCATCCCCGCAGGCACTGTCCTTCAGCTCCCTGAGGGTGTGGAAGATCTCAGCTGACGGAGATTCCAGTATGACCTCCCATTCCTTCAGGGTAATCCTGTCCTCGGCCTGTACCTGATAATGCAATACCCCGTCTGCCGGCCAGACCGGTCCGGGAGGCTGCATCCATGCATATTCCGAAATGACTGTTACAGGAAGGATGCTGTCTGACGGATCCCCGGGCAGGAGGTATATATATATCCTGCTGCTGTCACTCACTATCCTGACTGAATCGGTCCATCCCGGCAGCGTAAAGTCAATGATCCCGGCGTCAGAACTTGCCGGCCAGCTCTGGTATCCCAGGTTCTCAAAATAATTGAGCGGGTACACCCTCCACTGGGAATCATAGTGGTTGGTACCGGCACACGATCCCCAGTCTGTATTTCCTATCCTGACAAATCCCTTGCGCATGAGCGTATGATCCACCGAGGCATCGCTGATCCCGGCTACAGCCCAGTTGCTTGTTGAATCGGGATAACCCAGTACATCTACCGGGTACCAGCTCAGCCCATTATCTGTAGTTTTTTCCAGTCCGAGTGCATCATTACCGTTAAAGGATACTACCGTGCTTGATGGCACATCCACCTGGCAACCGGCAGGAAGCTGCAGGCTGTCCAGACCGCCCAGGGCAGCGTTCAGCACGGCATATGTATGAGAAGGAGGGAGCAGGGTACTGTCAGGGAAGGTATATATATAATTATATCCCGATCCGTTCCTTGAATAATGAACGCGGTAATTATCCAGGTTCAGTGTATCGCTGCGGGGATTGAATAATTCAAAGCCCTTCAGGTAGCCTTCTCCCTCAATATATTCTGAGAAGTAAAGATCTTTGCTGATGGTCTGGAAATTCCAGCTGCCCTCAGGGATCAGGTCAACCGCGGCATTGCCACTCAGATCGGTAAAGCAGGAGTCAGTCAGGCTGACCCGGTAGAGGGAATTTCGCTCAAGAACCCCGGGAAGGATCCTGACAGTATCCGATTCCACGACCACAGAATCAGATTGTACATCCAGGTCGTAAACCAGTGAGTCTTCCTTATATATTAATATGCGGCCCGTATCTTTCATGACCTCTTCGCTCAATATCATCATCAGTTCGGTGCGGACAGGTATTTCAATGCTTCCGGCAGGAGGATAAAATTGGGTCACAGCAGGCGGTATGGTATCAGTCAGGGTGTCACTGCTGAACTGTGTGAATAACTCCAGGTGCTGGGCGCCCAGGTCGTATACCAGCTCTAAATCATTATGAGACATGGGAAAGACTTTGAAGTAATATGCCTGGAGTTCACTGTCTCTGGGTAGAATGACCTGTCCCTGGCCTTCGGTCAGGTACCTGGTCAACAGGTTTTCTTCGAGTACCTGTCCGTTTTCAGGTTGTTGTATGCTGTCAGGGTGCCGGGTGCTTCCCGACAGGAGGATAGCAGCAGGCTCCTGTCCCGGCCAGGCTGCTGCGGTGGATGATATGGATATGACAACTGTCAGCGAAAAGATGGATACTGCAAGTTTCAAATACTGTTTTGGCCTCATGATGACTGAATATTAATATGATATGGCATTACCGGTACTTTGTTAAAAGCTTAATGATGAATACTCCCTTTAATCATCCTCCTGGCTTTGTGTTTTAAAACATTTTTCGACAGCTCGCTCAAAAGTCATAACTATTCCAGTGCAGAAAGCTTAAATTTGTCCGCATCAAAAAACACTATAAAAATTCTGATATGATTGAAGCCATAGCCGGGCATCGTTCCATAAGAAAATATAAGGACTGGCCTGTAGATGAAAGCCTCCTGGATGAGATCCTGGGTGCAGGCACAAGAGCCTCGACTACAGGTAATATGCAGGTATACAGCATCATAGTTACCAGGGATAAGTCCCTGCGTGAGAAGCTCTGGGAGATCCATTTTAAACAGGATATGGTCCTTCAGGCACCGGTCCACCTGACCTTCTGTGCCGATTTCAACCGCTTCAATACCTGGTGCCGCATGAGAAAGGCTGAACCGGGGTATGATAACTTCCTGTCTTTTTTTACCGCCTCCATCGATGCCCTGCTGGCCTCGCAGAATGTCTGCCTGGAAGCCGAGGAGCATGGACTTGGGATATGTTACCTGGGGACAGTCACCTATATGGCCGGCAGGATTATAGAATTGCTGGAACTCCCCCTCGGGGTTGTGCCGGTGGCCTGTGTGGTGATGGGTTATCCTGATGAGTCACCCGGACTCACCCCCAGGCTGCCGCTTGAAGCAGTGGTGCACAGTGAGAAATACCGGGCGTATACTGCAGGGAGTATTGACAGTATTTATAAGGAGAGGGAAGACAGCGAAGAAACCCGGGAATTATTACAGATCAACAATAAGGAGACACTGGCCCAGATATTTACCGATAACCGGTATACCAGGAAAGATAATGAGTTTTTCAGCAAACAATTCATGGAGGTGATCAAAAAACAGGGCTACCTGTCAGAAGAGTAGCAGGCATACTACGAAATCAGGGTTTCTCGTTACACATAGAGCGTAATACTTATAATCTTTTGCACTTCAGGATAATTCATAGCTGTTTTCTGTGGATCATACTCATATTGCCTGCTGTCTCTTTTGCACAGGACAGGAAATACCGGGTGGATTTTGAGGTCACCGATGGTGCGGACCTGAAAAGAAGGCTGCCGTCAGGCGTGCCTGCCAGGGACAGCCTGGAACTGAACTCTTACCTGCGTTCCCTGCTGACTGACCTGTGGAGGTTGGGATATATTGAAGCAAGTATTGACTCTGCCAGGACGGCAGGCGAGGAGCTTATCGTATATATTCACGGCGGGAAGGAATACCGGTGGGCAACAATTTATATGGACGCGGCAGATAAATCCCAGCTCAAAGAATTCTCCCTGCGAAATAAACGATGGCTGAAGGGCCCGGTAAACCCCCGGGACCTGGCTGATCTCAGGGAGCGCATCATTACTGCCTGCGAGAACAATGGCTATCCCTTTGCCAGCATATCACTGGAAGAGGTCAGCATTGAAAATGGAGGGGTCTCAGCCAGGCTGGACCTTAAGAAGAACCATCGCTATACTATTGACAGCATCATCATCAAGGGGAATGCCCGCATCAGCGAAAAGTATTTCCACAAGCTTATCGGGATTGACCAGGGTGATCCGTACAGGGAAAATGAGCTGCTCATGATCAACCGCAGGGTGGAAGAAACCGGGTTCCTGTCGGAGATCAAAGCTTTTGAACTGGAGTTTTTCCAGGACAAGGTGGATCTGTATACTTATATAGACCGGAGGAAGGGGAACCAGTTCAACGGCATTGCCGGTTTTCTTCCCGATCATTCTAAATCCGGGAAACTCCTGGTGACCGGTGATGTAAACCTCCTGCTCATTAATTCATTCGGCAGGGGGGAATCCATGTACCTCAACTGGAAAAAACTGCAACCCCTCAGCCAGGAACTCCACATAGCAACAAGCTATCCCTTTTTATTCAATACCAGCATTGGCGCCGGTTTCAATTTCGACCTGATAAAACAGGACACCACATACCTTACAGTCAACCCGGTGATGAACCTGCATTATTATATGGACGGTATGAATTACATCCGCCTGTATTATGATTACAGTAATTCCACTGTGCTCAATAAAGCTGATTCACCAGGCGTACCCCTGCATGCAGATATGAATACATCCATGTACGGGCTGGGACTGCTGTTCCGAAAGCTTGATTATCAGTACAATCCCCGCAGGGGGATCTCGGCAGTCCTGAACATGGGAGTCGGAAGCAGGAAGCTGACAGACAGGCAGCTGATAAACTCCCTGCCTGACGGACAGGCCATGGAATCTACAACAAGGTATGCCGGAGACGGAATACTTTCTGTCTTCCTGCCCGTCGCCGCCTCATTTACCGTCCTGCTCCGCAACCGCAGCGGCTGGATCCGCTCGGATGAGATCTACGACAATGAGATGTTCCGGCTGGGCGGGATCAACAGCATCAGGGGGGTGGAGGAAAATTCAGTACTGGCTTCCGCTTACACTGTTTTTACCGCAGAGATCCGGTACCTGCTGGAAGAGCATTCCAATGTATACCTGTTTTTTGACGGTGGCTACTACATCAAAGACGGGGTGAGCGGGAGTGTAGAGGATACCCCTGCAGGATTCGGGACAGGGATCAGCCTTGGATCCCGTTTAGGGATCTTCAGCATCAATTATGCACTGGGCCGTGAATTCGGTAACCCTGTCAACATCAGCAGGGCCAAGATACACCTGGGGTATATCAGCCGGTTCTGAGAGATCACAAAAGTTCAAAACAGCAGACCAAGTTCCTCTGCAACTACCTGTATATCATCCACTACCGAAGGGATCAAGTTAAGGCCTTCACTGGCGATCCTTATCTCGTTCTCCCTTTCAATATCACCGGGGATCATAACAGGAGGTTTTCCCTTGATGCTCTTTGCATTTCTGAAAGTGGTGATCCACAGGTCCATCTGTGCCTTGAAATCTTCGGCCTTCTGGAAGGCATCTATGCGCATGGCCCCGAAAAAGTGCCCTGAGCCTTCGCCGACTTTTTCTTTGGGGATGGGCATAAAAGCGAGGGAGGGCGGGACGAAAGGTCCGAAGTTTGCCCCTGAAAAAACGGCGGAGAATATATCCACCACGGCGCTCAGGCAATAGCCTTTATGGCTCCCGTGCTCTATGCTTCCCCCCAGGGTGACCATGGCCCCACCGCGAGTCAGCACATCGGGATCGGTGGATGGGTTGCCTTCTGCGTCCTGCACGTAGCCCAGCGGGACTTCCTTTCCCTGCTTGGCGGCTACGGCCAGTTTACCCCTGGCGATAGGGGTGCTTGAGAAATCGGCGACAAACGGAGGGTGCTGACCGGCAGGTATGGCCACGGCCACAGGGTTGGTGCCCAGCATCCTGCTGACCGAAAAGGGTGGGGCCACCAGCGCGTTGGTATTGGTCATGGTGATGCCTATCATATCGTGCTCCAGGGCCATCAGGGCATAATAACTGGCAATACCGAAATGGTTGGAGTTCCGGCAGGCCACCCAGCCCGTACCGGCCTCTGCAGCCTTTTTAATGGCTGTTTCCATGGAGAAGGTCGCAGGCAGCATCCCCGGGGCATTGTCGCCATCAACAACCGCCGTGCTCTGGCTTTCGTGCACTATCCTGATATCGGGTGAAGTATTTATCCGGCCTGCTTTCCACAACTGGTAATAATCCTTGATACGGAGCATTCCATGGGAAGGAAGCCCCCTGAGTTCGGCGGCCATAAATACTTTTGTGATGGTTTCCGCCTCGCTGCGGCTGTACCCCATTTTCTCAAAGACATCGGCAGTAAATTTCGAAAGATAATCTATAGTATACATGGTATTGGAATTGGTTATCACTCGGTTTTCCTGTGCACATAGCCCGCACTCGCCTGGGCGGTGGGCATTATAAGGAGGTCATTAATGCATACGTGTGGCGGACGGCTCACTGCAAACCAGACTGCTTCGGCCACATCCATGGCCGTTAGCGGTGTGAGCCCTTCGTAGACTTTGCCGGATTTTTCCTTATCTCCCTTGAAACGCACCATGGAGAATTCGGTCTCTACCATACCGGGGTCCACGGATGTGACCCTTATGCCATGCTGTAGCAGGTCTATCCTCATACCCTTTGTCAGCGCATCAACGGCAAATTTGGTAGCACAGTAGACATTTCCCTTTTCATAGACTTCTTTTCCTGCTATGGATGAGATATTAATGATATGGCCCTTCCTGCCTGTTATCATCCATCCTGAGACTATCCGGCTGATGTATAACAATCCTTTTACATTGGCATCTATCATGGTTTCCCAGTCCTCCACATCCCCGTCCTGCAAGCGATCGAATCCGTGTGCACCCCCGGCATTGTTGATTAGCACTTCCACCGCTTTCCATTCCCGTGGCAGTGAATTCAGTTGTTGCTCTACAGCCTGGCGGTCCCTGATATCAAAGCAAAGCACTTTCACCTCGCATTCTGTGGCTGTCCTGAGGTCCTCTGCCAGGCTGTTCAGGCGTTCCAGCCTGCGCCCTGTAATGATCAGCCTGTAGTGATTCCTGGCCAGTATTTCAGCACATGCTTTGCCTATACCAGCTGTCGTTCCGGTAACCAGTGCAATTGGGTTCATAAGGTGTTTTCGTTTTGCCGGTAAAAATATAAAATGTTTCCTCACCGCATCCTTTTAAAATCAAAAAAGCCATCATGCTCTTCCCCGAAAATATTAATATTAACTCTTATATTTGTCAGCAGATACTCTGAAACAGATAATGCCCAGCTATGGAAGTCACAGTAGAAACCGCCCGTGAGATAGGCCTGATCCCGGAAGAATTTAACATGATCAAAGACATTCTCGGACGCACACCGAATTACACCGAATTATCAATATTTGCGGTGATGTGGTCGGAGCATGCTTCCTATAAGAACTCAATAAAATGGCTGAAGACCCTTCCACGGGATGGCAAAAACCTGCTGGTGGGAGCCGGTGAGGAAAATGCCGGGCTTGTCGACATAGGTAACGGGCTGGCCTGTGCCTTCAAAATCGAATCCCATAACCATCCCTGTGCCATTGAACCCTACCAGGGGGCTGCTACAGGTGTGGGGGGTATCAACAGGGACATATTCACCATGGGTGCCCGGCCGGTTGCCCAGTTGAACAGCCTGCGCTTCGGGGACCCTGCACTCGAGCGGACCAAATGGCTGATAAAGGGTGTAGTAAAGGGGATAGGCGATTATGGTAATTCCTTTGGCGTGCCGGTAGTTGGCGGCGAAGTCTTTTTTGATGATTGCTATAACACCAACCCGCTGGTTAATGCCATGTCGGTGGGTATTGTCAAGCAGGGGGAGGTAATATCTGCCACTGCTGGCGGAACAGGAAATCCTATATATATTGTTGGTTCATCTACCGGGAAAGACGGTATACACGGGGCCACTTTTGCCTCGGCCGACATAACCGATGATTCAGCCGATGATATTCCTTCCATACAGGTAGGCGACCCCTTTATGGAAAAACTCCTGCTTGAAGCCTCCCTCGAACTGAACCAGTCGGGGGCAGTAATAGGGATGCAGGATATGGGAGCTGCCGGGATCATATGTTCCACTTCGGAAATGTCTGCCCGCGGTAAAGTGGGCATGAAGATTGACCTGGGCAAGGTGCCGTTGAGGCAGCAGAACATGGAGGCCTGGGAGATATTGCTGTCTGAGTCACAGGAGCGCATGCTGGTATGTGTGGAGAAAGGCAAGGAGAAGATCGTGGAGGAAATTTTCGATAAATGGGACCTGAACTGCCAGATCATAGGGGAGGTGATTGACCAGGACAGGCTGCAGTTCTATGTCGGGAATGAACTGGTGGCAGATGTGCCGGCTTTTGACCTGGTGCTTGGCGGGGGAGCCCCCGTATACGACAGGGAATATAAGGAACCGGCTTATTATAAGAAGTATAAGGAATTTAATCCGGAAGATGTGCCCGAACCGGAGGACCTGAAAGAGGTCTCATGTCACCTGGTAGGTCATCCCAACCTTGCCTCCAAACAATGGGTGTATGAGCAGTACGATACCATGGTGCGGACCAATAATATGAGCACTAATTTCCCGGCTGACGGGGGAGTGGTCAATATTAAGGGAACCAATACAGCCCTGGCCCTGACTACGGATTGTAACTCAAGGTACGTTAAAGCAGATCCGAAAAAGGGCACAATGATTGCCGTCGCCGAGGCAGCCCGTAACATTGTTTGCTCGGGAGGCGACCCGGTAGCCATTACCAATTGCCTGAATTTTGGCAACCCTTATAATCCTGAAGTATACTGGCAGTTCACCGAAGCGATAAAAGGTATGGGTGAGGCCTGCCGTAAATTCGACACACCGGTAACCGGCGGTAATGTAAGTTTTTATAACCAGGCCAGCCTGGGTGATACAACAGAGCCGATCCACCCCACACCGGTGATAGGGATGCTGGGTATTTTGCAGGACAAAAACCATATGATGACCCTGACCTTTAAGGATAAGGGGGATATGATCTTCCTTATCGGGGAATCCAGTAATGATATTGCCTGCTCACAGTATATCTATTCCTATCACGGGATAAAGGAAAGTCCGGCCCCGGAATTCGACCTGGACTTTGAATTCAGGGTTCAGTCCGCGGTTAAAGGATTGATACAGAAGAACCTGGTGAGGTCAGCTCATGATGTATCCGACGGAGGTTTGTTTCTGAACCTGGTAGAATCTTCCCTGCCCGGGGACCTGGGGTTTGATATCACTTCACCGGCAGAAGTGCGGAAGGATGCCTTCCTGTTTGGTGAATCCCAAAGCAGGATTGTCGTTTCGGTTACTAACAGCCGGGAAACTGATTTTATTGACTTTATGATGGATGCAGGCCTGCCTTTTTCAGCACTGGGTCATGTAACCAAAGGTGAATTACGGATTGATGACCAGTCTTTCGGGTTCATCAGCGATGTAAAAAAGATCTATCAGTCGGCCATTCAGAATTTGTTATCTGAATAGGAGGGTCTTCCCCTTGAAGGTAAATCATACTAAGTCCTGCATGTTTTCGTTTGGATCAATGTTAAACCTGTTGTTTTGAACCATAAGAAATCCATACTACTTGTTTTGTTTTCCGGGATCCTGATGGCCGGATCCGCGCAGGTTAAAAAAGTACAGAACGATCCGGCCTATGATTATAAATGGCTGCATTTCGGTTTCACTGTGGGACTGAACACCATGGATTTTTCGTTCCGCCGGCCCGGTAATCCCGCCCTGTTTGCCGATGTAAGCCGGGTGACCCCCGGTTTCCAGGTCATGATAGTCTCCGAGCTAAGGATAAATGATTACTTTTCCTTTCGCTTTTTGCCGGGTATTACTTTCGGACAGAGGGAACTCACTTTCTTCACTAAGGATGCGCAGAGCGGGGATATGGTTCTGGACCGCAGGATGACCGTTGAATCGAACTATATTGACTTCCCTCTGATCTTCAAATATAAGTCCAAGCGCATCAATAACTACCGTCCCTTTCTCATTTCCGGACTGACCCCCAGGTACGATATGGCCGCCAGGAAGGATTATGAATCAGATTCTGAAATATTTATAAGATTGAAGCACATGGACCTGGCCTATGAGTTCGGGGTCGGACTGGATAATTACCTGCAGTATTTTAAATTTACCACGGAACTTAAGATCTCAGTAGGATTGAGGGATATGCTTGTGCACGTGCCGGATGCCCAGGAACCACAGTATGCAAATTCCATAGACCGCCTGAATTCATACGTACTCATGCTCTGCTTTCATTTCGAGTAAGCTCCGAACATACGATTGCTGCGGCGGCCGCCACATTCAGGGAATCCGGACCACGGGATCCCCAGCGGGAGGGAATCATTAACTTATGTTCTATAAAGGGCAGGAGCTCGCCGGAGATACCCTTTGATTCATTTCCAAGGATGATGAATCCCTTATCCTTAAAGGGTTCGTCGTGTATGCTTATTCCTTCCAGGACAGTCCCGTAGATCCCGAACCCGGTCCCTCCCCCTGATCCGGCCTTTTTACTGAATTCAGTCAGCAATTCAGTCAGCTTGCGGTAAAACACCTTAACCCTCAGGAAAGAGCCCATACTGGCCTGTATAGACTTGGGGTTATAAAGGTCGGCACTGTCCATGGAGCAGATAATGGTCCCGATGCCAAACCAGTCGGCTATCCTTATAATAGTGCCCAGATTACCCGGATCCTGTATGCGGTCAAGGACCAGTGAATAGCCTTCCTGTATCAGTCCGGGATCCCACTCTTCCTTAAAATGAGAAACAAGCGCAAGTATATCCCGGGGGGTTTTCTGCAGGCTGATCTGCTTAAGCTCTTTCTGGTCAATCACCTCATAGTCTATCTGTTCCGGAAGTTCTTCCCTGATAAGTTCCAAACCTGATCCGGTGATATACAGCGAATGGATCTTTTCCGGTTTTTCAGCCAGTATCTCCCTGACGATCTTCCAGCCTTCGGCAATAAACAGCTCATGAGACTTGCGGAACTTATTCTGGCTGAGCGAACGTATCAGCTTTATTCTGGCTTTACTGAGCATTGTGGCAATATCAAAGCTTTATTAAATGTTATATATTTGCTATCAATATAACAATTATTTGTTCCCTTGACAATTCATGGTCCCAGACATATCCTGCACATTGGCCGAATCCTGTTATTCCTGCCGGCAATAATTTTCCTGACATATTCCTGCACCAGTACCCGGCATGTCCCTGATGACCGGTACCTTCTCGATGCATACAGGGTGGAGGTAGATAATGACCTGATCGATAAGGCTGAACTGAAGAATTACATCAAGCCCAAACCCAACAAAAAGGTACTCGGGATGAAATTTTACCTGGCGCTGTATAACCTGTCAAAGAAGGATAAGGATAATGGTTTTAACCGCTGGCTCAGGAAAATCGGTGAGGAACCTGTCATATATGATGAATTCGATACGGAGAAAAACAGCAAGCAGATCAAGTTATACCTGGAGAATAAGGGATACTACTATGCAAAGGTCAGTGATACGGTCAGGCTCCGTAAGAAAAAAGCCAGGATTAATTACGATGTCACGACCGGCGAGCCGTTTATTATTAAAAATATTGCCTATAGTTTTGAGGATACCACCATCATGTCACTTGTCCTGGAGGACACGGTGAATTCAGTGATCAGGAAACAGGATGTTTTTGATGTGGATCTGCTTCAGCAGGAGCGAGACAGGATAGCAACAAAACTGCAGCAATCGGGTTATTTCAATTTTAATAAGGATTATATCTATTTCAGGGGGGATACTGCAAGGGAAGACTTGCTGGTCGATCTCACTGTAGAGATCAAGAAATACCTTCTGAGGACGCCAGCAGGCGCTTACATTCAGGCTCCCCACAGGAAATACCGGATCAGCAATGTGCAGGTCTTTCTTAACTATGACTCACGGACTGCATTATCTGATCCGCTTGCTTACCGGGCTGGACTCGACAGTCTCAGCTTTGATGGTATCAGCTTCCTGTACGAGGGAAAAATCGAGATCAGTCCCACCATTATCGCTCAGTCCATTTTTATACTGCCGGGTGAAGAGTACGATATTTACAATGTTGAACAAAGCTATAAGCACCTTCGCGGACTGCGGATCTTTAAGATGGTAAATATTGAGTTCTCAGAAACGGATACCTCTGTGCAATATATGAAGGATATTTATGACCTGGACTGCCGGGTGTACCTTTCTCCAATGACCCGGCAGAATTATACCGTGGAACTTACCGGCACCAATTCTGATGGTAATATTGGAGTGGCCGGGAACCTGAATTATATGCACAGGAACCTCTTCGGGGGTGCTGAGAACTTTAATTTCACTATCAAAGGAGGGATGGAAGCGCTACGGGACAGCAACGAGAATATTAACTGGATGGTTGAATACGGTGCTGAGGCAAGGATTACATTCCCCAAGTTCATGCTGCCTTTCAAGCATGAGAGTTTTATCAGGAAATACAATCCGAAAACAAACCTGAGCATTGGCTTTAACTACCAGAGAAGGCCGGATTATACACGGGCCGTTACCAATACCGCTTTTGGATACATGTGGAGAGGCAACAAAAACCTTACACATTTTGTAAATCCCATTGAGCTTAGCCTGGTACAAATGCTGGAGTCCACTGCGGATTTCGATTCCTTGATTACCGATACATATCTTGAACACAGTTTCGAGGATAAACTCATCCAGTCCGCCAGCTATTCTCTCGTGTTTAACAATCAGGATATTAATAAGTTAAAAGATTTCTTCTATTTCAGGTATAATATTGAATCCTCGGGATTACTGTTATCATCAGGCAGCAGAGTTTTAAGCATACAAAATGAAGCTGAAAGGTACACTCTTCTGGGTACTGAATTCAGCCAGTATATAAAATCAGGTATTGATTTCAGGTATTATAACATTCTTGACGATCATTCCAGCCTGATCTTCAGGTTGTTCATGGGAGCTGCCCTTCCCTATGGTAACTCCAGCACCATACCCTTTGAAAGACAATATTTCACAGGAGGTGCAAACGGGATAAGGGCCTGGCAGGTACGCGACCTGGGTCCGGGTTCCTCCCTGAAGCAGAGTAAATACCCGAATAAAACGGGAGATATTAAACTGGAGGGAAATTTTGAGTATCGTTTCAAGCTATTCTGGGTGCTGGAAGGAGCGCTGTTTCTTGATGCCGGGAATATATGGGCGATAAACCAGGAGAATGCCTCACAGGATCCCCTGTTCGAAGATGCCCGGTTTAAGTGGGACAAGTTTTATAAAGATATCGCTGTGGGGACCGGATTCGGTGCCCGCCTGGATTTTGATTTTTTCATTTTCAGGCTGGATCTTGGTATCAAGGTAAAAGACCCGCAGGGACAGTGGTGGGTGATGCTGGATAATGAATATCAGAACAGGGTCCAGATGAACCTGGCCATAGGCTATCCTTTCTGATATAAAATGCCAAAAACCTCGCTGTTTGTTTAGGTACTTTTTTATATTATCCTAAATTTGCGGAATTATTTCAGCAACTTATTTTAATAACCTTTATAATTATTCAGCCATGTCAGAAAAAATACTCGATAAGGTTTCTCCCGGTGTGATTACCGGTGATGATGTACAGGAAGTATTCCGGATTGCCAGGGAGAATGCATTTGCCATCCCCGGTGTCAATGTTGTGGGAACCAATACCGTTAATGCCGTAATGGAAGCGGCCAGGGAGGTAAATTCACCCGTGATCATACAATTCTCCAACGGCGGGGCCCAGTTCTGGGCTGGCAAAGGCCTTTCCAATGAAGGGCAGAGGGCCACTGTAATTGGAGCAAAAATAGGGGCCATCCATATTCACCACCTGGCGGAGCTTTACGGGATACCTGTCATCCTTCACACCGATCATTGCGCCCGCAAACTGCTGCCTTGGATAGACGGATTGCTGGATGCAGGCGAAAAACATTTTGAACAATACGGGAAACCCCTGTTCAGTTCGCATATGATCGACCTGTCTGCAGAGCCCCTGGGAGAGAACATAGAGACCTGTAAGGGGTATCTTGAGAGGATGAAAAGGATGAACATGACCCTGGAGATTGAACTGGGAGTGACCGGTGGCGAAGAAGACGGAGTTGACCACTCCGGCATTGACAGTTCTAAATTATACACCCAGCCCGAGGAAGTTGCCTTTGCCTATGAAGAACTGCTGAAGGTCTCACCAAGATTTACCATTGCGGCAGCTTTCGGGAACGTCCACGGTGTTTACAAGCCCGGCAATGTAAAACTGACACCGGTTATCCTGAATAATTCACAGAAATATATAGCTGAGAAATATGGTACGGCAGATAAGCCTGTCAATTTCGTGTTCCACGGGGGATCGGGGTCCGGCAGGGAAGAGATCAGGGAAGCCATAGGATACGGAGTTATCAAGATGAACATCGATACCGACACACAGTGGGCTTACTGGGACGGGGTCAGGGCATACGAAGCTGCCAACCATGACTACCTTCAGGGACAGATAGGTAATCCTGATGGAGAGGACCAACCCAATAAGAAAAAGTACGATCCCCGTGTATGGCTCCGCAAAGGTGAGGAAGCCATGATCGAACGGCTGAAGGTGGCATTCGAGGACCTTAACTGCATCAACCGGAATTAATGTCAGCTCCCGGACCTTCAGGAAGAGACAGTTTCAGCAGTAATATAGGCATCATTGCCGCTGCTGCCGGCTCGGCCATCGGACTAGGCAACATATGGCGTTTCCCTTATGTGGTGGGTGAAAACGGTGGGGCCGCCTTCCTTTTCATTTACCTGGGAATAATACTGGCCCTGGGGATCCCTGCGATGCTTTCCGAATTTACCATTGGCCGGAGAGCCCAGAGAAATCCCATAGGGGCATTTCTGAAACTGGTACCAGGTAAACCCTGGTTCCTGGTAGGTTTTATGGGGGTGGGGGCTGCATTTATGATACTGGCATTTTATGCTGCCGTTGCAGGCTGGACCCTGGAGTATATTTACCAGTCACTTACCGGTTCGTTTTCGGGGAAGAGTCCGGAAGAACTAGATCAGATGTTTACCGGTTTCAGGGAAGGATCCTGGCGTCCGCTGCTATGGTTCCTGCTGTTCATGATATTAACTACTGCTATCGTAATATCGGGGGTAAAGAAGGGAATCGAAAGGTACTCAAAGATACTGATGCCCGTCCTGCTGGCCATTCTTATAATACTTATTATCAGGGCCCTTACACTTCCGGGTGCCGGAGCCGGGTTGGAATTCCTCTTTAAACCGGATTTCAGCAAGATTACGACCGGCACATTGATGCAGGCTCTTGGACAGGCATTTTTCTCATTGAGCATAGGTATGGGGACACTGATAACCTACGGATCCTATATCCGGAAACAGGATAATCTGGGTCGTACTGCTATGAGTGTGGCATTTGCAGATACCCTGATTGCTGTCCTGGCAGGGATAGCGATTTTTCCGGCTGTTTTTGCTTTCGGCATCGATCCGGCTGCTGAAGAGGGACTGGTTTTTATCACCCTCCCTGTTATTTTCCAGAAGATGCCCGGAGGCAACATCTTTTCGGTGATGTTCTTTGTACTGCTGGCTGTTGCCGCCCTGACTTCCACCATATCAATGCTCGAGGTTGTAGTCGCCTATTTCGTTGAAGAGCTGAAAATGGTTCGCAGGAAGGCTGCACTAATCGCGGCAGGTCTTATTTCCATTCTCGGACTCCTGGCAGCCGGATCCTGGGGCATGTTTTCCGGACTGACACTCTTTGGCAGAAACATCTTCACTATTCTGAACTTTGCATCTGTCAACATCCTGCTTCCCCTTGTCGGATTATTCATAGTCATTTTTACCGCATGGTTTTTGGGGAAGAAAGCAGTTAAACAGGAGCTGTCTAATGATGGCAGCCTTAAAGTAAGGTACTGGCCCGTATTCCTGTTTATAATCAAATTCATTGCTCCTCTGGCCATAGCACTGGTATTCATGAACAGTATGGGCCTGATAAATTTCTGATCATCACAGGGAAGCAGGACTTCCCCCAGCAGGTAACACCATGAAGCGATTCCTTAAAGCCTTTTTTTCATTTTCAAGGAAAGAACAGCTGGGAATACTTGTACTTATTGCCCTGATAATAATTGTCCTGGTACTGCGAAGCCTCCTGCCCGGATGGCAGAGCAGGGCTGAAAGGGATTTTTCAGAATACCGGGAACAGATCGACCGTTTTGAGGAATCGATTTCCGGAAGCGGGACTGTACTGCCGGGCGATTCTGTTGCCTCCCAGCCGGGCGATCCTGTTGCCTCGCTGCCTCGACAGCCAGGTGAAAGAGCCGGTTCACAGGACCCCGAAAGGCCTTCTTCAGAGGCCGTCATGATCAATATTAATTCGGCTGACAGCATTGAACTTCAGCAGATCAGGGGCATTGGGCCCGTCCTTTCAAAACGGATCGTCAAATACCGCTACCTGCTGGGAGGATTTGTGAGCAGGGAACAGTTGAAAGAGGTTTACGGGATAGACGATGAAAGATATAATCAGATAGAAAACCAGTTTTATACAGACACCTCAGGCATCCGTCATATGGATCTGAACAAGGTTGATCAGTATACCCTTGCCAGGCATCCCTATCTGAATGAGTCACAGGCCGGGGCCATAATTAATTACCGTAAGCTCAAAGGAAGCATAGCAGAACCGGAAAGGCTGCTGGAAGAATATATACTGGATGAAGAGGTGTACAGGAAGATCAGTCCCTACCTCGTGACCAAATAGCAAAATTCACAAATTCACAATGAATCTGTAACTCTTGTATGCTTTTGTGTTAAATTCTTGCAAAATTCTGGAGTGAATACTTCATTTTCTATCAAAAT